>QEUY01000282.1 GCA_003577365.1 Chloroflexota bacterium
ACGTCGATAGGCTTGCCCGCGTCGATGTGGGCGCGCCAGTGGGCAGCGCGCTCCTTGGAGATCATCCAGGCCTGGGGGACGTCGTTGAACTCCGGGTCGGCCATATGCGGGTTGCGGTCGGCAAAGGCGGCTTTCATCGCCATGCCCAGCAGGTAGATATAGTCCGGCGAGTTGTGGCCCAGCGCAGCCAGGTCATAGCCTTCGAGGATGTTGAGCATGGCGATCAGCGTGGGGCCGCCGTGCGGCGCGGCCGCGCTGGTGACGGTGTAGCCGCGGTAGCTGCCGGTGACGGACATCTCTTCGCGCAGCGTATAGGTGGCGAGGTCGTCCGCCGTGACAAAACTGCCGTTGGCTTGCAGGTCGGCGGCCATGCGCCGGGCTAGGTCGCCGCGATAGAAGTCGTCTGGCCCTGATTCGGCCAGGTGGCGTAGCGTGGCGGCATAGTCGGGGTTGCGGATCGTCTCGCCCATATCATAGGGCGCGCCGTCGGGTTTGAGGTAGATGCGCCGCGCCTCTGGATTGCTCAGGATGTAGTCGAGCAGGGAGCAGGCTTCGGGGTAGCTGGCTTTGCGCTTCCAGCGGTTGGCCGCCAGTTCGCTGACCAGCCAGCCTGCTTCGGCCACACGCCCGGCGGGCGCGATGGCGTCGGCCCAGGAGATCGTGCCCCAGCGCGCAAGGATGGCCGCCATGCCGGCCACCCAGCCGGGCGTGCAGATCGAGGTGTAGCCGGCGTCGTTGACCTGGCCCTGCAGAAAATAGCCCCAGCCGTCGGGGTTGGGCCGGATGACGCGGTCTTCCCACATATCGGGCCTGACCTGGCTGCCGGCCAGCGCGGGGGCGTCTAGCCCAATTGAACCGGATTGGCCGGCCAGATGGAGGTTGACCAGGGCATAGCCGCCGACGCCGCACATCTGCGGGTCGACGACGGCTTGGACAAAGGCCGCGGTGACCGCGGCGTCGACGGCGTTGCCGCCGCGCATCAGCACCTTGGCCCCTGCCTCCACGGCGGTGGGCTGCGGCGCGACAATGGCACTGGGCATAGCGGTTTCTCCTGACAGGTGGGTCGCGGGTGGGCGCGCCGGACGCGTCTTTGATTGTATTGTGCACGCCTCCGGCGGCGCTGGAGGCAGTATAGCATAGACCGGCGCTGTCGCCGTATCCGCCGCGCCGTGCTTGGCGTGCTTGCCGGGGAGATGATTTGGCGGCGCTGGACGCGGGTCGGTACAATAGGCCTATGCGTGACGAGGGAGGAACCACTGTCGAGGATAGGTTGCGACCGCTGATTGTGCTGGCGTCTGCCAGCCCGCGGCGGCAGGCCTTTCTGGCGGAGTTGGGGCTGCGCTTTGTGGTCGCGCCCGCCGACGTGGACGAGACGCCGCTGCCGGAAGAACACCCCATCGCGCTGGCGGCGCGCCTGGCCGAGAGCAAGGCGCGAGCTGTGGCAGCGCGGCTTGGGCCGGGGCCGCGGCAGGTGATCGTGGCGGCGGATACGGTGGTGGCGCTGGGCGATCTGCTGCTCGGCAAACCGGAGGACGCCGCCGATGCCCGGCGGATGCTGGACCTGCTGCGCGATGGGCCGCATCAGGTTCACAGCGCGGTGAGCATGCTGGACGCAGGCGACGGCAGCGTGCGCACGGCGGTCAACTCCACGACCGTGGTCATGCGCCCTTATACGGACGCGGAGGTCGACGCCTATATCGCCAGCGGCGACCCGATGGACAAGGCGGGCGGCTATGCGATCCAGCATCCCGACTTTGCGCCGGCGGCGGCGGTCGAGGGCTGTCTGTCGGGCGTAATAGGGCTGCCGCTGGGGACGCTGGCCGAGCTGCTGGCGGAGGCGGGGATCGACCTGCCGCCGGTTGCGCCGGTCTGCCAACGGCAGACATCCTTTCGCTGCTGTCGCGCCGATGGATAGCGGGGCCAGCCTTCTGTCATGCTGCTCACGGAGTGGGGGCGCAGCCCCGCCGGGGCGAAGCATCTCTCTGCACTTGAATGCGGCAAAAGCAGAGAGACCCTTCACCGCAGACGGCTCAGGGTGACAGGTTGCAGAGCAGCGGGTGTGGTTGACAGGGCATTGGCCCGTTGGTACACTTAGCACAGATGTGCGGAATAGACGAGGGGACATTGCGTTTGGCAAAATCCGCCGAAGAACGCTACGAAGATTACGACGCCCATACGGAGTATCGCGGGCGGGAGCTGGCGCGCGCGCGCAAGCCCAGGCCGAAACGAGAGTCGGAAAATCTGCTGCGCGGGATCGTGGTGCGCGCCCGCGGCCACCATTATGATGTGCGCGTGCTGGATCAGCCCGGCGTGGCCGGCGGCGCGGTGCGGATGTGCGAAGTGCGCGGGCGGCTGCTGCTGGAGCGGGGTCGCGATACGCTGGTGGCGGTGGGCGATTATGTGTGGATCGTGCCGGAGGGCGCACGCCACGGCAAGATCGAGCGGGTGGAGGAGCGCCACAGCGTGCTCAGCCGCCAGCACCCTGGCGTGAGCATCCCCGCCGAAGATGTGATCTTGGCCAACCCGGACCAGGTGCTGGTGGTCTTTGCGATTGTCGAGCCGGACCCGCATCTGCGCATGCTCGACCGCTTTTTGGTGATCGCCGAGGCCAACGAACTGCCTGCGATCATCTGCGCCAACAAGCTGGATTTGGCGAGCACGCTGCACGCCCAGGAACTGTTCGCGGTCTATGAGCAGATCGGCTACCCGGTGATCTATGCCAGCGCACAGACCGGCGAGGGCATCGACGAACTGCGCGCCCGGCTGGCGGGCGCGGTGACGGTGGTGACCGGGCCGAGCGGGGTGGGCAAAAGCAGCCTGCTGAACGCCATCTATCCGGCGCTGGATGTGCAGATCGGCGAGATCAGCGAGGTGCTGCACAAGGGGCGGCACACGACGCGCACGGCGCAGCTCTATGCGCTGCCCTTTGGCGAGAACACCTTTGTGGCCGACACGCCGGGCATCCGCGAATTGGGGCTGTATGAGATCGACCATCAGAGCCTGGGCTTTTACTATCGCGAGTTTGTGCCCTTTATCCATCAATGCCGCTATCCCAACTGTACGCATGACCACGAGCCGGAGTGCGCCGTCCGCGCGGCGGTGGCGGCAGGGAGCATCTCCCCGGCGCGCTATGACAGCTATCTGCGCCTGCTCCACGGTGAAGAGTAGACGGTAAAGAGCCGCCGGTGAGACGCTCGCATAAGGGCGCGCCGAGCTTGCAACGAGCATCCATGGATAACACCTTGAGCAATTTGAACCCGCAGCAGACGTTGGCCGTGCGCACGGTGCAGGGGCCGGTGCTGGTCTTGGCCGGGCCTGGGTCGGGCAAGACGCGCGTGCTGACGCGACGCATTGCCTATTTGATCGACGAGGCGGGGGTTGCGCCGTGGAATATCCTGGCGGTGACCTTTACCAACAAGGCGGCGCGCGAGATGCGCGAGCGGGTGGAGCTGATCTTTGAGGATAAGTTTGGCCGCCCGCTGCCGGGCCAACCGCCGCGTCTGGGCGGGTTGACGATTGGCACATTCCACAGCGTCTGCGCGCGCGTGCTGCGTGTGGAGAGCGCGGCGATCGGGTTTGACCGCAACTGGGTGATCTATGACACGGCAGACCAGCTTTCGCTGCTGCGCTCGCTGCTGCGCGAGATGAACCTGGACGAGAAACGCTATTCGCCGCAAGCGGTGCGCGCCTTTATCGGCAAGCAGAAGAATGAGTTGGTCGGGCCGGATGAGGTGCAGGCGCACAGCTATTTTGAGGAGATCGCTAGCCGCGTCTTCCGTCGCTATCAAGAGGCGTTGAAGGTCAACAACGCCATGGACTTTGACGACCTGCTGACGCGCACGGCGCTGCTCTTGCGCGATAACCTGGATGTGCGTGTCAAGTATCAGCAGAAGTGGCAATATCTGCTGGTAGACGAGTTTCAAGATACGAACACGGCCCAGTATGAACTGCTGAAGCTGCTGGCGAATGAGCCGGAGGGCAAGCGCAACCTCTTTGTAGTGGGCGACGAAGACCAGTCGATCTACCGCTTCCGCGGGGCGGACTATCGCAACGTGCTCCAGTTCCGCGAGGATTATCCGGAGGCGACGGTGGTGCTGCTGGAGCAGAACTATCGCAGCACGCAGGCGATCTTGGATGTGGCCAACGCGGTGATCGCCAACAACCGCAACCGCACGCCCAAACGGCTGCATACCGAGAACGGCGCGGGGTTGGCCGTGACCGTCTACGAAGCGTACAACGAGGTCGAAGAAGCGGCCCATGTCTGCGACGAGATCGAGCGGTTGATCGGCAGCCGCGCCTTTGACCTGGGCGACTTTGCAGTGATGTACCGCACCAATGCGCAGAGCCGCGCCTTGGAAGAGGCGTTTGTCATGCGCCAGATCAGATATAAGCTGGTGGGCGGCACGCGCTTTTACGAGCGTAAAGAGATCAAGGACATCATCGCCTATCTGCGGCTGGTGCATAACCCCAGTGACAGCGTGGCGTTGGGGCGCATCGTCAACGAACCCTCACGCGGGATCGGCCCCAAGACGCTGGAGGCGCTGCGCGCCTGGGCCGCCGAACTGGGCGTGAGCGAGTTCTTGGCGCTGCAAGTACTGCATCATGGCGCGGACTTCGTGAGCCGAACGCACCAGGTCTTTTTGCCGTCGGCGGCGTATGAGAGACCGGCCCTGGGCAAGCGGGCCGAAAACGCGCTGGTGGATTTTGCCGACCTGTTGGAACGCTGGATCGAGCTGCACACCTCTGGCCGCTATGAGAGCGTGGCCGAGTTGGTCGACATCATCGGCCAGCAGTCGGGCTATGTGGACATGGTGCGCGACGGCACAGACGAAGGCGAAGAACGTTTTGCCAATATCCAGGAGTTGCGCGGCGTGGCCTCGCAGTACCGGCCTGACATGGTAGGCTTGCAGCCGGAGCAAAGCCCCTTGGCGATGTTTTTGGAGGAAGTGAGCCTGGTCAGCGATGTGGACGAACTGGAGGAAGGCACGCGTGCTGTCACGCTGATGACGCTGCATACCGCCAAGGGATTGGAATTCCCGGTGGTCTTTATGGTGGGGATGGAGGATGGTATTCTGCCGCACAGCCGCAGCCTGGAGAGCGGCGACCCGGAGGATATGGACGAAGAGCGGCGGTTGTGCTATGTGGGCATCACGCGCGCCAAACGGCGTCTTTATCTGGTGCATGCCTTTAAGCGCGGGCTGTGGGGCGGCAGCGAGGTGCAGCGTCCGAGCCGCTTTTTGGAGGAGATCCCGGCGGCGCTGCTCTCCGGCATGGTCGACCGGCGGGCGCGGCGCGAGTCGGCCTATCAGCGAGCCACCACTTGGGGCGACGACGATACACCGCGCCGTGGGCGGCGCGCGGTGAGCGACCGCTGGGAGAGCGGCCCGCGCCGAGATGCCGACCGTGAATCGGGCGCGTCCGCGACCTATTGGTCGCCTGGGGGAAGCAAGGGGGCCGAGAAGTCCGGGGCGCGTGGCTCCAAGGCCGCGGCCAAGACGCAGTTTCAGCGGCGCGACAGCGTGCAGCACCCCAAGTTTGGGGTGGGCACGGTGATCGAAAGCGCCATCGTCGGTGGCGAGGAGGAGGTCACGGTGGCCTTTCCGGGGGTGGGCATCAAACGGCTGGTGGCGGCTTTGGCCGGGCTGAAGAAGCTATGACGCTGCCCGATGAGCCTGCCGTCGACCGGGCTGTTGACCCTCCGGTTGATCGTAGGGTTGAGCAAGCCATTACACCGCCTGCTGCCGCGCCGG
>QEUY01000283.1 GCA_003577365.1 Chloroflexota bacterium
TCGATGTTGACGAGAATCGTGTCATCGACCCGGCTGAGCTGGCCCTGATTGCGCCCGCCTGGCGCACCCGGCCCAGCGCAGATCAGATCGAGGCGTTGGGTGGCCCACCTCGTTTGGGCTACGCCGTCGATCCCCAGGGCCGTGTCTTTCTGCGTTGGGCGCTGCCGGTCAGCCCCTACAGCGCCACGGTACAGATCCTGCGCCAGCCCGCGCCGGCTGCTTCGCTGCCCACGCCGCGCCCTGGTGTGGGGATCATCGCGGAGGTCGATCCGATTTATGACGACGCCACAGCTATCCCGCTGCTGGGAGATCACTGGCCCACGCTCCAGACCGCTTTTACGTACACGCTCCAGACCGCTTTTACGTACACGGTGGACGCCGACGGCGTGGCGCAGCCTTATACCCTCACGACAGTCGCCGAGATGCACGGTTACATCCAGGATGGGACCAACCCCTTTGCCGGCCAGCAACTTGCCAACGAGGACCCCGGCGTGGCGCGTGTCCTCGGTAAAGGCTATCTTGACAGCGACTTCAGCGCTACGGGCACATACACCTACTGGGTGCGAGTGCGCGGGCGTGTGCTCGGCCCGCTGGTGATCGACACCACGCAGCCTACCCAGTTGCCGGCGCCGGCCAACGTCCAGGCTTTCGAAGGCACGGCCAACACGGACGGCGCACCGGACACCTGGGAACTCCAGAGCGAACTGCGTGTGGCCCACGCCGCCGTCTTTTTAACCTGGAACCCGCACCTGCCGCGCCGCCAGAACCACCCCGAATGGGCAGTTGGGTTCAACGTCTTTCGCAAAGAGTGCGGGCTGGGCGGCAACAACTGTACAGACTACCGGCGTATCAACGAGGAGCCGGTCTTTCCCCAGGCGCTGCCCATCAGCGCCACTCTGCCCGAAACGGTGACCTATGCGTCACTGCCCGGCGTAGCCCTGCGCTACGGCACAGAGATGCAAGAGTTCACCTACTTCTGGGCCGATCGCGACCTCAACACCGACCGGCTCTACTGCTACCGGATTGCGGCGCGTGACCTGCTCGGCCAGAACGGCCAGCCCTCCGCCGAGACACCGGAGAGCTGTCTGCGTCCGCCCGACTATCTGCCGCCACCCCAGCCGGTGATCGACGAGGCGACGCCGGTCTATGACGGTTGCAAGCCGCGCGCCATCCGTGTGCGCTTTGCCGACGAATCGGCCCAGGGCGCGGTGGGCTATGAACTCTGGCGCAGCGACCGCGCCACCAGACCGTGGCATCCCCAGTTCTGGGCCCTGCGCGACCAGAGCAGCCCGGATGTGCCGGCTTCCAGCCAGCAACTGGTCGACGACGCCAGCGATGTCGGCGGGTTACAAGAGCACGATATGTACTGGTACCGCGTCGTCTCCATCGACAAACATGGCAATCGCAGCGCCCCCAGCGCCCCGCTCTACGCCGCCGTGGACGATATCTGCGCCCCGGCGCCGCCTGTCTGCCCCATTGCGCCGCCCGGTCAGACTGCCATCTGCGACCGCTGGGTCTTTCTGGATGATACGGCGGTAGTCAACGTCTACCGCAAATTCAGCAAAGATGACCTGCCGCTGCTGGTCGACCGCGTGCGTATCGAAAACTGGGACTGGTACACCTGGCAGGATGAGTACGTCCCGCCCCACGAGACCGACTTCTTCTACGAAGTGCGCGCCGAAGACGAAGTGGGAAACCTGAGCGAGCCCTCCTTTACGCTCACGCGCACCCTGGGCATCGGCCTGGGTGGGCCGCTCGGCACACCGATCATCACCGGCACGGTGATGACCAAAGTCGGCGGCGACTATCACGCCACCATCTGGTGGGCGGCGAGCGGCGGTTCCAATCTGCGCGAGTTCAAGATCTACCGCAGCCAGGGCGAAAGTGCGCCCGCTTCCGTGGCCGAGATGAGCCAGATCGACACCGTGCCGGTGGAAGGTGGCTCAGCCACGCCCCAGACCTACAGCTATGTCAACAATGTGAGCCTCTCACCTAACGAAATCTACTGGTACGCAGTCGCCGCGAGCGGCCCCTTTAGCGCCGATGCGCCGAGCGAACCCTACGCCACGCGTTATATCGAACTGGGGCCCGAAGCAGCGCGGGTGATCTCGCCGCTGGGCATGGATGTGGAGTTGGTGGCCGAAGGCGTCCAAATCACCGTCTATAGCGACTACTGCTGCTTTGTCATTCTGCGCAGCCGCACCGGAAGCGGCGACTTTACCCAGATCACGCCGGTCATCCACAGCGGCAGCTATCTGGATCGCGATGTGCGCGCCGGCGAACCGGCCTTCTACCAGGCGCTGCGCATCGACGCTGGCGCCCTCGATGGCCCTAATATCGACTGGAACAACGCCACTGGCGAGATCCTCGCCGCCTCCGCCGTAATCCAGGCCCCGATCCCCTCCCTCCCGGCGCTGCCGCCGCCCAATCCACAGGCGCCGCCACCCCCATCACCACTGCCGCCGAGTGCGCCAAACGTGCTCCACTTTGGCCCCAACTGGACGGTGCAGGTGCGCAGCTATGACGCCGGCAGCACCCCCGCCGACGCCAGCGGTGACGGCGCCGTGCTGCTCGAAGTGGCCCCCGGCGATTTCCGCCCCACCTGGGTGCAGTTCGATCATATTCAGTTCGACGCCAACGGCAACGTATTAGCCGTCAACCCCGGCGGCAACGTCCAGGTGATGATCAACGCGGGGATGGTCGTGCAGTTCCCCGACCGGCTCACCTATCTGTTAAACAACCTGACGCTGGACCAAAATGGCGGCGTGGCCGATGTGGCACTGGTAGGCTACGGCCCCGGCCTTACCCGCTGGGACATGAGCGGGGGTGGCGCCGGCGAACCCAAAGCCGCCGTGCAAGCGGGCGTGCGCATTGCCAATCCCTCCTTGCAATGGACACAGCCTGTCACACCGCCCGCCGATCACGATTGTACGCAACCGGATGATACGCTGACCTTCCTCTTTGCCGTCACAGATTGGCCGCTGCTGATTGTGCCGACACAACCGTTCACCGTTACCGAGAGCGGCATCAACTTTGGCGCCACCTGCACGCTCTACCGCGACCGCTTCAGCGGCGAAAAGCGCCCCGGCGAGCCGATCCCGGCCAACCTGATCCGCGACGCCCGCAACGACTACTTCCTACAGCTAAGCTACACTGCGTCATCGGCGACGTACACGGTTGTCGATGGGTTGAGCGGCGCCTGGAGCAGCAGCGGCGATCACAGTCATCGCACAGCGTGGCCGTATGGTTTCAAGATCACCTCGGCGGCGCGCGCTTTTGCCCTCACCAACGGACGTCTGGGCGAAGGGACAGTCAGCAACGGCTCGCTCCAGTTCGACTACGCCACTACGATCGACCCCACCCAAGTTGCCAGCTACAACGGCACGTTTAGCGAACTTACACTGGGTAACAACGGCGCCATCTATGGGCAGATCACCGGCGACTCAGTCAATTGGACTGCCTTCACCATCGACGAACCACAGTATAGCCTCTACGTCCCCGCCGCACTGACGCCCGCCACGCCCGACAGCAGTTGGACGGTCGTGCGCGGCCACCCGGCCAGCGGCGTCCCCGGCGACGGGCGCAACAACCCTGGTCTCAATGCACGCGAACGGGCGCTGCACTGGCTGCTCTGCCCCACGATTGGTGCGCCGATGAACCTGCTCACCTTCCCGGCCAATGCGCAGAGCAAACTCGACCTCTATATCCGCCGCAGCGGCGTGAGCGGTCGCGCCGACATGACGCCGGATAGCGAAGTGGCCGGCCCGGTCTCCGGCTACGACACTCGTTTTACCCGCTTTGCTCAGAGCTGGCTGAGCAACCTGCCGCTCCAAAGCGGCATCGCCGGACGTATCCTGCTGCCCTACCCGTCGGACGTGGAATTCAACTTCGCCGCCCTGCTGCTGGACCAAAACGGCTGTGTCGACAAGGGTGATGTGCTGCCCAACGAAGAAATCCTGGCCTACTGGCAGATCGGGCTGCTGCCGCTGGCAGTCGATTTCCGCACCGCTGCGATTGGCCCCACGGGCCCGGTCGAAAAGCTGTGGGTATTGGGCGAATACACCATCAACAATCTGGCCCGCGTCGATGGCGGCGAGCAAGACCCGGCGGTGGAGATCGATGTGGCCTTCAACCCGAACGGCACTTTCTACGACAGCGACATTTTTGTACAGGACACGGTCTACTATGTGGATGGCTTCTACACGGTGATGAGCGACCTGCGGCTGAGCGACTACGATGTGAACAACCCGGCCAACAGCGAAAACCCGGCCTGGGACGCCAGCATCACCATTCAGCCGCCGCCGGCCAACGTGGATGGCTTTGTCGAGTTGACCGCCGGCGTCTACGTGCCCTGGTTTGGCTCGGTGACCGACGCCAACAACGACCATATCTTTCTGCTGGGTGGGGGAACCTACGTAGGCTTTGACCAGCGCCCGCACGCTGCACAGCCGCTCAGCGCAGATCTGCCCATCGAATACGCCTACGATCTGGCTTATGCGCAGGTGAATCCGGCTGGTGGCGCGCCGAGCCGCTGGGTGGGCATCGCTAAGGTGACGGCTTGGGACCTGTTGATCATGGACCTGCCGCACAGCATCGTCATCGAGCCGGCGGAGCAGCGCCACTTCTATGGCTTCCCCGCCGCCGCCGCCGTGATGCAGGCTGTCCACGAGGCGTATCTCTCTTGGGGTACAGAAAGCACGCCGCGGGCGACGCTCTTTGCCGGCTGGCGCGACGAGTTGGAGATATCCGGCGCGGTCTTTGATACACAGGTGAACGACGCCGTCGCCATTCTCGACAACGTCAACGTCCAGTCATACAAGAATCTGCTCGACGCCATCAACAACGCCGCCGGCTCCACCGAGGATTCGATCAGCACGTGGCTGACCGACGCTGGTGTCAGCGTGGCGACGCGCGAGCAAAGGATTCCCATCTTTGACGAGGTGTTGACCAACAGCCCGCTCCAGATCAAGTGGCCGCGCGGCGCGACCTTCGCCACCACCGAGTTCGACGACGACGGGCGGCCCGTCGGCATGTACAAGGACCTGATCGAACTCGACGCCTACGTCAAGCTCTACACCAAAGAGCAGAGCGCCACCGGCTCCGACGCCGACTGGTCGGTGCTGTTGCGCGGTGCGCTGGAGATCAATCTGGACCCGCAGGGCGAGATCTACGTGGGCGCCACCGGCATCCAGGCTGCCGTGCTCGACAAAGAAACCACGATGGACGTGGAGTTCGTGCTCTACTTCGCCGACCCCTATGGGCTGGAAGGACGCTTGGCACTCTACGATTTTGAGACTGAGGTCGCGACTATCGACTACGCCAGCGCCGTGGGTGGCTTCACGGTGGAAAGTGGCCAGATCGAACTGCTCTACGTGGGCGCAAACCTGGACATGCAGATGGACATGGAAGTGATCGGGCGGATCAACGTGGGCGGCTCGATGCTCTTTGGCCGTCTCGACCCCACCAGCCAGATCCTCCAGACCGACTACAGCGACCTCTTCGACGACCTGGATACGAGCGCGCTGGCCCCCGGCGAAGTGATCCAGGGTGCGTACATGATGGTCTACGCCAACAACATCCCGCTCTGGAAGTATGGCGCCGGCTGTGTGGGCTTTGAGATCAACGGTGGCGGCGAGGTGGCCTTCTGGGTCTTCACTCGCGACGGCGGCGGCGACACGGCCTGGGGCACACGGCTGGGCGTCAACGCCAACGGCAAAGCCTTCTGCGTGGCGTCGTTGGCCGCGGCGGTTACCCTGCAACTGGACAACGACTTCGGCCAGAACAACCTGGACCTCTCGGGCGACGCCTGGGCCGGGGCCGGCTGCGGCGGCTGCGAACCGGAGACCTGGATCACCGAAACAGGCTTCGAGGACGACAAGTGGTGCCTCAAATGCAAGATCGAGATGGAGTTCCTGATCCCGCTCAAGGGCTCGCAGAGCAAGTCCGAGTTTGAGGCGGATTTTAGCTGCCCGTTCTGAACGAGGTAAGGGTTTCAGGTTCATACCGCACCGCCGTCTG
>QEUY01000284.1 GCA_003577365.1 Chloroflexota bacterium
TTATCCAACAACCACTGCCACGGCGCTGGTCGGCGGAATTGTGAATGGCGTGGCGTGGTGGGTGTTGGGCGCATTGGTCTTGATGCCGCTGCTGCTCGGCATGACAGAGATGGTCTTCAGGCTCGGCGGGCCGCAATGGATAAGTCTAGCCGGCCATCTGATCTATGGCGTTGTCACCGCGCTGCTCTACAATAGCTTGATACAGCGCTGACGTCGTGACCTTGGGGCAGACCCCTTACAGCCAACTGTAGGGGGTCTGCAGCTATTCGTCCTCGCTCGGCGGCTCTTTGCGGCTGTGGCCGGTCCGTCGTTTGGCCGGACGGCGGGCCGCAGGCCGATCCGCACGCGCCTTCACCGCTTCAAACAAACCGGTTTCGTTGACGATCTCGATCGCCTTCTGCCCATCGGGGGTGGTTGACTCTGCTTTGTCCAGTTCGGCGTGCAGCCAGCGGCGCAAGAGTTCCTGTGTACCGTCCGGCACGAGGACCGGCGTGCCCGACAGCATATAGTCGGCCAGCGCATCGGCGTCGGTCACCATCAGCCGGTTTTCATAGCGGTGCAGGTGCGCTGTGCCGAAGACGCGGCCGATCTCCTCGTTCCCCTGCTCAAACGTAAATCGCTCATGCAGCTCCACTTGGCCCGCGGCCTGCGGCGCAAACTGCTGCGCCAGCTCTCGAATCTTTGCCATGTGGTTTTTGCCGTTGGTCGCCGCATAGAAGCGCCCGCCGGGGCGCAGCACCCGATGGATCTCGGCCAGCGCACGGGCGCGGTCGGGCACATGATAGAGCATGTGGTTGGCGAGCACCAGGTCAAACGTGCTGTCGGCAAAGGGCAACGCCTGGGCATCGGCCACGCCAAACAGGACATTGTCCAGCCCGGCGAGCGTGCGCGCCGCCTGCTGGGCCATCCCCGGCGACAGGTCGGTGAGCAGCAGACGCCAGCCCGCCGGGATGCGGTCGCGATTTTCCGCCCAGAGTCCGCCAGGCCCACAGCCGATCTCGAGGAGGCGCGCGGCGGCGGGGGCTTGCAGATGATCAAAAACCCAGTGCGGCCAGCGGTGGGGGTTGGTGCTGAACCGCTCATGCAGTTGGATGCGCGCCTGTAGGTTGGCCGGTGTCCGGTACTGCTCGGCCACCCAGGCGCGGCTGTCCAGTTGTGTCATGATGACATCTCCTGACCCGCTCTGTCGCTACACTCTATCGCGAAAGCCAAACGATGCCAAATTGCCTATTGTCGCGGCTGGGGGGATGGGCTTCGACAATCGCCGCGGCGCATGTACAATGGGGCAGGATGCCAGACGGCATCGTTGCACGCGCTCGGCGTGTGTAACCCACAGGCAAACGCCAAGGATTGCCCATGTCCAACCTCACTCCCGCGCCCGTAGGGCGTCCGGGGCCGGGCGGTCTCAGTTGGGAGACCGTGCTGGCCGAACACTTGCCCCCGCTGATCGCCCAAGCCTTGGCCGAAGATATCGGCACGGGCGATGTCACGACGCTGGCGACCATTCCCCCCGACTTGACGTACAGCGGCACGCTGATCGCCAAAGCGCCCGGCGTCATCGCGGGGCTGGCGGTGGCGCGCCGTGTCTTTGAAACGGTGGACAGCGGCGTCGAGTTCACGCCCGCCGTCGCCGACGGCGAGCGCGTGGCGCGCGGCACGCCCATCGCCACGGTGCGCGGCCCGGCGCAGGCCCTGCTCACCGGCGAACGGGTGGCGCTCAACTTCCTGCAGCGCATGTCGGGCATCGCCACCCTGACGCGCCGCTATGTCGACGCCATAGCGGGCACGCGCGCCACGATCTTGGACACGCGCAAGACCGCGCCGGGGCTGCGGCTGGTGGACAAGTGGGCCGTGGCCTTGGGCGGCGGCAGCAATCACCGCATCGGCCTGTACGACATGGCCTTGATCAAAGACAACCATATCACCGCCGCCGGGGGCATCAGCGCGGCGGTGGCGCGCGTGCGCGCCCGCTGGGGCGATGCCTTGCCCATCGAGGTCGAAGTCAAAAACCTGGCCGAACTGCATGAGGTGCTGCAACTGAAGGTCGACCAGATCATGCTCGACAACATGGGCCTCGACGAGATGCGCGCCGCCGTAGGGCTGGTGCAGGGCGCGCTCCCGCTGGAGGCATCGGGCAATATCTCGCTGGAGACGGTCGCCGCTGTCGCCGCCACCGGCGTGGATTTCATCTCCGTCGGCAAACTGACCCACTCGGTCGAGGCGCTGGACATCAGCTTTCTGTTGTAAGTATTCAATGGTGTCATATTGACAATTTGGTTGGGAACCCCTATACTTCGTGTGCCGTTCACATTATGTGGGCGAGGTCAGGAGCGCCTACATGACAGGCCATCCCAATGGGTCGAAGCAATAGGAGGAGAGGACCGTGGCGATCCAAGCGAATTCTGTGCAGGAGATGTACCGCCAGATGCAGGCCAAGCTGGCCGATGTCGTGCCCGATGTCGAGTTGCAGATCAAGGCCGAGCTGGCCTATGAGATCAACCGGCTCAAAGTCGAAAAGAATGCCGTGATCTTGGGCCATAACTATATGGAACCGGCGTTGTTCCATTCGATCCCCGATTTTGTCGGCGATTCGCTGGCGCTCAGCCGCAAGGCGGCCCAGACCGATCAGGACATCATTGTCTTTTGCGGCGTCGAGTTTATGGCCGAGACGGCCAAAATTCTCAACCCGACCAAGACGGTGCTGCTGCCGGCGGCCAAGGCTGGCTGTTCGCTGGCTGCCAGCATCACCGCCGAGGATGTGCGCCGGCTCAAGGCGCAGTACCCAGGCGTGCCTGTCGTCACCTATGTCAACACCTATGCAGACGTCAAGGCCGAGACCGACATCTGCTGCACCTCCGGCAACGCCGTGGCGGTGGTCAACTCGCTCCCCGGTGACACCGTCATCTTTCTGCCCGACGAATATCTTGCCAAGAATGTGGCGCGTGAGACCGGCAAGCGCATCATCATCCCCTCGCGCAGCGCAACCTTAACCTTGGAGGAAGGGCCGGAAAAGCCGCAGATGATCGGCTGGCACGGGCGCTGCGAGGTGCATGAGCGCTTCACCGTGGCCGACATCCAGAATGTGCGCGCCCAGTTCCCCGATGTGGCGATCTTAGCCCACCCTGAATGCAGCCCGGAGGTGGTGGAGGCCGCCGACTTCGCCGGCAGCACCCAGGCGATGATCCACTTTGTCGAGCAGGCGGACGCCTCGCGCTATCTGCTGCTCACCGAATGCGCCATGGGCGACAACATCGCCGCCGCCAACCCCCAGAAGGAGATGCTGCGGCTGTGCAGCGTGCGCTGCCCGCATATGAACCAGATCACGCTGGAGCAAACGCTGGACGCGCTGCGCTACAACCAGTATGAGATCACCGTGCCCGAAGAGACGCGGCTGCGCGCCGCACGCGCCGTCGAACGCATGATCGCCATCGGCTGACCCATCCAACTGGGCGGCGCAGACGGGGCATCCTGTCTGCGCCGCCTCCCGCCTGCCGCCGCAAAGGGGACGCTATGTCTGACCATCCGCACAGCCCCGACGCTCACAGCCCCACCGATCTGGAAGCGGAGGTGCTGATCATCGGCACGGGCATCGCCGGCGCGACCGTCGCCCTCACCCTGGCCGACGCCGGCATTCCGGTCACACTGGTGACGCGCGCCCTGGCCCCCGAAGAAAGCAGCACGCTCTATGCCCAAGGCGGCATCATCTACACCGGGCCGGGTGATTCGCCCGCCCAGTTGGTCGAAGACGTGCTGCGCGCTGGGGCAGGCCATTCCTTCCCGCCGGCGGCGCAGATTTTGGCCGAAGAAGGGCCGTCCGCCGTGCGCCGTCTGCTCCTGGAGCGCGTCGGCATTGAGTTCGACCGCACGCCCGATGGCGACCTGTCGTTGGCGCTGGAGGGGGGCCATTCGCTGCCGCGCATCATCCACGCCGCCGACGCCACAGGGCAGGCCATCGAGATCGGGCTGCTCAACACGCTGCGCGGCCATCCACAGGTGACCTTGCTCACCGGCCATACCGCCGTCGACCTGCTCACCCCGTCGCACCATGCGCGCAACCGGCTGGCCGTCTATGACCATCGTTCCTGCGTGGGGGCCTATGTCTTTGACCAGGTGACGCGCCGCGTGCGCCGCATCGTGGCGCGCGCCACGGTTTTGGCCTCCGGCGGGCTGGGCCAGGTCTTTTTACGCACCACCAACCCGCCCGGCGCGCGCGGCGACGGCATTGCCATGGCGCAGCGCGCCGGGGTGCGGATCATCAACGCCGAGTTTGTGCAGTTTCACCCCACGGCCTTTTATCACCGCCAGGCGGCGCGCTTTTTGATCTCCGAAGCCGTGCGCGGGGCCGGGGCGCGGCTGGTAGATGCGCGGGGCCGCCCCTTTATGGACCAATATGACCCCGAATGGCGCGACCTGGCCCCGCGCGATGTCGTGGCGCGCAGCATCCACAGCGAGATGCTCAAGCACGACGTACCCTGTCTCTATCTCGACCTGCGCAGCTATGTAGCCGAGGAGGAGATCCGCCGCCACTTCCCCACCATCCTGGCACGCTGTCTCGACTATGGCGTGGACATCACGCGCGATCTAGCGCCGGTAGTGCCCGCTGCCCACTATTTCTGCGGCGGCGTCTGGGTGGATGCTTGGGGCCAGACCTCGCTGCGCCGGCTCTATGCCGTGGGCGAGGTCGCCTGTACCGGTCTGCATGGGGCCAACCGGCTGGCGAGCACCTCACTGCTCGAAGGGCTGGTCTGGGGGGAGCGCGTCGCCCGGCATCTGCAAAACCAACTGGCCGTGGGGCTGTCGATGCCCAACGCCGGCGACATTGCGCCCTGGCAGGATACCGGTATGGAGGAGGCTGACCCGGCGCTGATCAGCCAGGATATGAGTTCGATCAAACATATCATGTGGAACTATGTGGGGTTGGTGCGGACGGCGCCGCGGCTGGAGCGCGCCCTGCGTGACCTGCGCGGGCTGGATACCGAGATCGAGCAGTTCTACCGGCGCACGCGCCTGAGCGACGCGTTGATCGGGCTGCGCAATGCGGTCAAGGCGGCGCAGGTGGTGGCCGAAGCCGCCTGGCGCAATAAGCGCAGCATGGGCTGCCACTACCGCGCCGACGGGTAGCCGCGCCCATCAACCCTCAGCCGGTGAATCCCCGTCGATCCATCACGGGTGATCAATCCCCGTGCAGCGCCTCGGCCACGCGCTGCGCCAACGTGTCGATCGTAAAGGGCTTTTGGATCCATTGGATGTGGCCGCCCGTCTCTGTCTCAACCTCATGCGGGTAGCCGGTGACCAGCAGCATACGCGCCTGGGGGTCGCGCGCCATCAGGGCATGATACAGCTCCATCCCGCCCATGTCGGGCATGATCAGGTCGCTGACCACCAGCGCGATCTCGGCGCTGTGCGCGGTATAGGTGGCGAGCGCGCTGGCGCCGTTCTGCGCGGTCACGACACGATAGCCCAGCCCGGCCAGCATCTCCTTGACTGCCTCCCGCAGCGCGTTTTCGTCCTCCACCAAGAGGATCAGCTCGTCGTGGCCGTGCGGCGGGTGGATGGGGGCCGCGCCCACCGGCTGCGCCTCGCCCTGATTCAAGAGCGGCAGATAGATCGTAAACTGCGTGCCTTCGCCCACCGTGCTCTCGACCTGAATCTGGCCTTCCAACTGCTGCACAATGCCATAGACCTGAGGCAGCCCCAGCCCTGTCCCCTTGCCGGGCGGCTTGGTCGTGAAGAACGGCTCAAA
>QEUY01000285.1 GCA_003577365.1 Chloroflexota bacterium
CGCGAGGACATGGGCTTCGGCCATTTCGACGTCGCGCTGTCGGTGGGCGTGCAGAAGATGGTGCGCGCCGACCGCGGGGCCAGCGGCGTGATCTTCACGCTGGACACGGAGAGCGGTTTCCGCGATGTGGTCTTCCTCACCGCGGCCTATGGCCTGGGCGAAAACATCGTCCAGGGCCGCGTGATGCCCGACGAGTTCTATGTCTTTAAACCCACCTTGCGCCAAGGCTACCGCCCGCTGATCTGGAAGCGGCTGGGGGCGAAGGAACTGCGCATGGTCTATGACGAGTCGGGCAGCAAGCTGGTGAAAAACGTGGATGTGGCGGAGGAGGATCGCCGCCGCTTCTGTCTGTCGAGCGAGGATGTGCTGACGCTGGCCGGCTGGGCCATGCAGATCGAGGATCACTACTCGCAGGCGCGCGGCGTCGATATGCCGATGGATATCGAGTGGGCCAAGGACGGCATCACCGGCGAGCTGTTCGTCGTCCAGGCCCGTCCGGAGACGGTGCACAGCCAGCGTGCGGTGACGCAGATCGAGACCTACCGGCTGCGCGAGCAAGGCCCGCTGCTGGTCGAGGGGCTGGCCGTGGGCGAGAAGATCGTCGCCGGAACTGTGCGCGTGATCCCGAACGTGGGCCATATCCGCGAATTCCAGCCGGGCGAGATTTTGGTCACCGACGTGACCGACCCGGACTGGGAACCGATCATGAAGAACGCCAAGGCGATCATCACCAACCGCGGCGGGCGCACCAGCCACGCCGCCATCGTCTCGCGCGAACTGGGCATCCCGGCCGTGGTGGGCAGCAAGACGGGCACGCAGGCGCTGCAGACGGGCCAGACCGTCACCGTGAGCTGCGCCGAAGGCGAGGTCGGCAAGGTCTATGCCGGCGAGCTGGCCTATGAGGTGGTGACGGTGGATGTGAGCCGCCAGCCGCGGCCCCATACCAAGATCATGATGAACGTGGGCAGCCCGGAGATCGCATTCAAAGATGCCGCCATCCCCAATGACGGCGTGGGGCTGGCGCGCATGGAGTTTATCTTCGCCAACTGGATTCAGGTGCATCCGCTGGCGTTGACCCGCTACGCCACGCTGCCCGGCGAGGTGCGCCAAAAGGTGGATGCCATCACCGTAGGCTATGCCGACAAGCGCGAATATTTTGTCGACAAGCTGGCCCAGGGCATCGGCACCATCGCCGCCGCCTTCTACCCCAAGCCGGTGATCTTGCGCCTCTCCGACTTCAAGACCAACGAGTATGCCCACCTGATCGGCGGGCAGCCCTTTGAACCGGAGGAGGCCAACCCCATGCTCGGTTGGCGCGGGGCCAGCCGCTACTATCACCCCGACTACCGCGAGGGCTTCCTGCTGGAGGTGGAGGCGATCCGCCGCGTGCGCGAGGACTTTGGGCTGACCAACCTGTTGGTCATGGTCCCCTTCTGCCGCACGCCCGCCGAGGGACGCCAGGTGCTGGAGGTGATGGCCGAGGCCGGGCTGCCGCGCGGCAAGGATGGGCTGGAGGTCTATGTGATGGCGGAGATCCCCTCCAACGTCATTCTGGCCGACGAGTTCTGCCAGATCTTCGACGGCTTCTCGATCGGTTCCAACGACCTGACGCAGTTGACCTTGGGCGTGGACCGTGACTCGGCCCAGATTGCGCCGCTCTTCGACGAGCGCAACACCGCGGTCAAGCGCGCCTGCGCCGAACTGATCGAGGTGGCGCACCGCTATGGGCGCAAGGTCGGCATCTGCGGCCAGGCCCCGTCCGACTATCCGGAGTTTGCCGCTTTTCTGGTGGAGCAGGGCATCGACTCGATCAGCCTGATCCCCGATGCCGTGCTGCGCACCACCGCCGACATCTTGGAGATTGAACACAAGCGCACGCCTGAAATGGTCTAGTTGAAATGGCCTAGTGCGAAAGACGAGTCATCGCATATACACCTTCCAGAAAGCTCGCAGCTTTCTGGAAGGTGACAGCGCAAAGCACAAAGGAGCGACTATGGCGAGCATGGCAGAAGCTGCCCCAGAACAACCGATCCAGCCCGTCTATATTGTCTCCGGCGGTGTGGGGGCCAGCGGCGAACTGCTGACCCGCACCGTCCTGGCGCAGTTTGCCGGCATCCATGCCCCCGTGACCGTCTGGCCCTATACGCATGAGCCAGGCCAGGTGCAGGAAGTGGTGGCGCGGGCTGCCCAGGAAAACGCGCTGATCGTCCACACCTTGGTCAAACCCGATCTGCGCCGCCAGTTGATCGACGAAGCCGCCGCAGCGCAGATCACCAGCGTGGACCTGGTCGGCCCGCTCATGGATCAGTTGACGGCGGTGCTGCAGGCCGAGCCGTTGGGCCAGCCGGGCCGCTATCGCACGCTCTTCAACAGCTATTTCAAGCGCGTCGAAGCCATCGAGTTCGCCGTCAATCACGACGACGGCAAGCGGGTCGAAGACCTGATCCGGGCCGAGATCGTGCTGCTGGGCGTCTCGCGCGTCGGCAAGACGCCGCTGAGCATCTATCTTTCGCTGCAGGGCTGGAAGGTTGCCAATATCCCGCTGGTGAGCGAGGTGCCGCTGCCCGCCGAATTGGCCGACGTCCCGCGTGAACGGATCGTAGGGTTGACGATCGAACCGCAGCAGCTCCTGCTCCATCGCCGCCACCGCCAGCGCCATCTCGGCATCGCCGAAGGCGCCTATGCCGACCGGCAGGCCATCGTCGAGGAGATCCGCGCCGCCAACCATCTCTTCTACAGCGCGGGCTATGCCGTGGTGGACATCACCGACAAGCCCATCGAGACCAGCAGCGAGGAGGTCATCGCCGCTGTGACTCGACGTCTGGCCGCCGAGGTCGCTCTGTAGACACCGCAAACGCGCCTTCCAATCGCCCCGCTGCCGGCGTCTGGCCCGAATGCTATATTGGGCCAGACGCCGTGTTTGATTTCATACGCATTTTGACTTGACGTAATTTCCTGGGACGGCGCACGTCGTGGTATACTGTACGCTTGTGGCCTGAACCGCTGAACGGCAGCGGCGCTCGCCACAGACTGGATACTATTTTCACACGGGCTGAGAGTGCGACTTGGCTCACCGGAGTCAAGGAGTACTCCTCAATGAATTTCGAACATCTTTCTTTGGAGCCGCGCATCCTGGCGGGCGTCCAGGAGGCGGGGTATACCACCCCCACCCCGATCCAAGAGCAGGCGATCCCGCTTGTGCTGCAAAACCGCGACGTGCTGGGGCTGGCGCAAACCGGCACCGGCAAGACCGCGGCCTTTATGCTGCCGATCTTAAACCGGCTGCTCACCGGCAGGCTGGGGCAGGTGCGCGCCTTGATCATTGCGCCGACGCGTGAACTGGCCGAGCAGATCCACCAGACCGCGCAGACGTTGGGCAAAAAGACACGCATCCGCAGCGTTGCCATCTACGGCGGCGTGAGCAAGGAGCGCCAGGTCTGGGCGCTGCGTCGCGGGGCGGAGATCGTCGTCGCCTGTCCGGGCCGTCTGCTCGATCACCTGGGCGACGGCAGTATCGACCTGTCCCATGTCGACGTGTTGGTGCTGGACGAGGCCGACCGCATGATGGATATGGGCTTTCTGCCCGATATCCGCCGCATCCTCAAGCAGGTGCCGGCCCAACGCCAGACACTCTTTTTCTCGGCCACCATGCCGGACGAGATCCGTGCGCTGGCGAATGAGATTTTGGTCGACCCAGCCACGGTGCAGGTCGGCATGATCGCGCCGGTCGAGACGGTGTCACATGCGCTCTATCCGATCACGGAGGGGCTGAAGTCGCGGCTGCTCTTTGCGCTGCTGCCGCAGATCGAGACCAAGCGTGTGTTGGTCTTTACGCGCACCAAGCGGCGGGCGCGCAACCTGGCGCGCGACCTGGAAGCGCAGGGCTACAACGTGGCCGCGCTGCAGGGCAACATGGCGCAGAACCGCCGTCTGGAGGCGATCAACGGCTTCCGCAATGGAACCTATGACATCTTGGTCGCCACCGACATCGCGGCGCGCGGCATCGACGTCTCCGAGATCAGCCATGTGATCAACTTTGACATGCCCGACACGGTCGACGCCTATACGCATCGCATCGGGCGCACCGGCCGCGCTGCGCAGACCGGCGAAGCGTTCACCTTTATGCTGCCCGCCGACGAAGCGATGGTGCGCGACATCGAGCGGCTGTTGCGCACCCGCATCGACCGCCGCCAACTGCCCGGCTTTGACTACGCCGGGTTTGTGCCCAACTTGCAGCCTGCGCTCCAGCCGGGCCGCGGCAGCGCACCCATGCGCCGCGCCCAGGTGCAGAGCCACCATCACCGCGACCATGGCTATGGGCAGGCGGACGGCGGGCGCGGCAGTCATGGGCAGAGCCAGAACGGACAGGGCCGCAACGGCCAACACGGCCCAGGCGGGAACGGCGCGCGCCGTCCGGCTCAGCCTGCGCCTCAGGCGCGCACAGGTGGCGATGCGGCCGCTGCGCCGCGCCGCCGCTCGCGCCGCCGCCCACGCTACTCCCCGGCCAGTTAAGGAAACTGGGGCCTTCGCCTGTGACGCTAGTTGTTGAGCGTCACAGGCATATGCACCGTCCTCTGCCCTTTGCGTTCTTCGTGCTCTTTGCGGTGAATGCCCTCTATTCAGGCCCGAAGGGGTAGCTCTCCACATCGTCCTGGAAGGCTTCGATCAGCGTGCTGATCTCGCGCTTGTCTTCGTCGTCCAGCGCCAGCACCCCCGCCGGCGCGCGCTCCACGGTCGAGGTAAAGACGCCGCGGCGCTTGAGGATATAGCGCATAAAGGGGTGCGTCTCCAGATTGATCAACGGCAGCAGGCGGCGGTGCAGGTCGCGCGCGCCGGCCTCATCCCCGGCCCACCAGCGTTCCATCACCTTAGCCAGCAGGTCGGCGATCTCACAGGCGGGCATACAGCCGTTGGCGCCGCGGCGCAGTTCGTCGGGCAAAAAGCGCCCCGCCGCGCCGCCAAAGATCGTCTTGACCTTGTCGCCTACCAGCTTATAGACCTCGGAGATATGCTTGGGGCCGGGCGGGCGCTCCTCTTTGATGTATTCGATCGACGGCACATCCTCGATCAGCCGCGCGATCTGCTCGCCGTTGAGCGGGGCATAGGCGGCGGCGTTTTGCAGCACCAGCGGCCCGTCGAAGGCGTCGGCCAGCCGGTGGAACATCTCGATCGCGATCTTCTGGTCGGTGCGCGCCGGGGCCATGGCGATCACCGCGTCTGCACCGGCTTTTTGCGCGCCGCGGGCAAAGCTCAGCACCTGGGGCAGCGAGACGCCCGAACAGCCGAACATCACCGGCAGCCGCCCGTTGACCTCCTCCAGCACTGCGTCCAGCCCGCGCAGCCGTTCTTCCTCGCCCAAGAAATAGAACTCGCCCACCATCACCGGCCAGACGATGCCGTGCTGCCCGCTGCGGCAGCAAAAGTCCGCCACGGCGCGCAGGTCGGGGATGTGGATCTCATAGTCCTCCTGATACGGGGTGGGCAGCAGTCCAAAGATCCCCTTCATGTGGTCGAAACGTGCCATCTTAGCTCCTTGCTTCTATTTGTCTATTTGTCCCAGCGCCGGTCTGGCTGCCAGAAGCCGAGCTTGGGGTTGTTCCATTCGTCGGTGGGTTCAAACAGCCCAGGGAAGCGCAGGTTGGCTTCGATCCCTTCCAGGTTGAGGTCCACGCCCAGACCCGGTTTGTCGGGCACGGCCACAAACCCGCCCTCCATATAGGCGTCTTCCAGCCCCGTGACCAG
>QEUY01000286.1 GCA_003577365.1 Chloroflexota bacterium
CGGCAGCGCCATCCTGGTCACAGGCTTTGCCGGGCTGCTGGCTGGGGCGATTTCGATGGCCTTGGGCGAGTGGATCTCGGTGCAAAGCTCGCGCGAGTTATATACGCATCAACTGGAGACCGAGCAGCGCGAGATCCAGCGTTTCCCCGAAGAGGAGGCCGAGGAGCTGGCCCTGATCTATGAAGCGCGCGGCCTGGGCGAGGCAGAGGCGCGCGCCTTGGCCGCGCGCTTCATGGCGGACGAGGAGACGGCGCTGCAAACGCTGGCGCGCGACGAATTGGGCATCGACCCGGAGGAACTGGGCGGGTCGGCCTGGGAAGCGGCCATCAGTTCGTTTGTGCTCTTTGCGGTGGGGGCGATTGTGCCGGTCGCGCCGTTTCTGTTTTTGTCGGGCCTCACGGCGGTGATCGCCAGCGTCTTGGCCAGCGCGCTGGGGCTGTTTGCCATCGGTGCGGCGATCACGCTCTTCACCGGCCGCCCGGTTTGGTGGTCGGGGCTGCGGCAGGTGGCCTTTGGGTTGGCCGCGGCCCTAGTCACCTATGGCATTGGCCGGGTCATCGGGGTGAGTTTGGCCGGGTAGGCGCACCAGTTTGCTCTGGAACCGTCACCAGGTTGACGGGTTCGCCGTCTATCTGTACGATAGAACTGTACNGTACGCCCGAACTGTACGATAGCGGCGTACAGGAGTAGCGTACTGGATGCACAGTGTTGTGCATAGTCGTGTGTAGGGCTGTATGTATGGGGAGATGTCATCTGGTGAAACGAGGCCCCATTTGAATGTAGCAGAGCAGGAGCGACCTCACTTTTCCCATCCTGCCGAAGAGATTTTTGCACGTATCCTCGACTATTACGGCGTAGAATGGGAATACGAGCCGCGTACCTTCCCCCTCGAGTGGGATGACGAGGGGAATGTCACCGTCGCCTTTGCGCCCGACTTCTATCTTCCCCAGCAAGACCTCTACGTCGAACTGACCACCCTGCGCCCGCAGTTGATCCGCCACAAAAACCGCAAGATGCGCCGGATGAGCGAGCTGTACCCCGAGGTCAAGATCAAACTGCTCAAACGGCAGGATTTGCGCAACATGATGGTGAAGTTTGGGCTGGACCAAGAGGCCGGTCTGCTGGTCGGCGGCGAGGCCCAAGCTTGGCGTGAGTAGGCTGCGGCCTGGGCGGCGCGCCCCAAAGGTCGCGGCGCAGCCGGGCCAGCCAAGGAAGGGGTGAGCAAGAGAAGAAGGAGCGCATGCAACGGGAATCGCTGGAGGCTTATCCGGCGTTTGCGCCGGCCATACGAGAAGTGCTGCTCAGCGCCGAGGAGATCGAGGCGCGCGTCCAAGCATTGGGCCAGGCGATCTCGCAGGACTACGCCGGGCGCAACCCGCTGCTGGTGGGGGTGCTGCGCGGGGTCTTTGTCTTTTTGGCCGATCTCTACCGTGCCATCACCATCCCTGCCGAGGTAGACTTTATCTCCGTCGCCAGCTATTCGGCGGAATCGCGCGACCGCGGCGTGGTGCGGCTGATCAAAGACCTGGACCTCTCGATCATGGGCCGCGATGTGATCTTTGTGGAAGACATCGTGGATACGGGGTTGACACTCAACTTTTTGCTGCGCAACCTGCAGGCGCGCGGCCCGGCCAGCCTGGAAGTCTGCGCGCTCTTCAACAAGCCCAAACGGCGCTTGATCGACATCCCGCTCAAATACAAGGGCTTTGATCTACCCGACCGGCTGGTCGTGGGCTATGGGCTGGACTATCGCGAGCGCTATCGCAACCTGCCCTTTTTGGCGCTGCTGGAGCCGAGCGTCTTTTTGGGCGGCGAGAAGGAGAACAACGCGGGCCGGCGTACCGAATAGGCCGCCCGAGCAGACGTCGCTATAACGCTCAAAAGGAAGCGCCTGCGGCGTACGCCGCAGGCGCTGTTCCTTCACTAGGGTGGAAATTCCCGGAAAGAGAGTTCTATGCAAAAAGAAAGGGGCCCCGAGTAACCTTTCAGTATCTGCCGCTTGCTTTCGGTTGGGTCTCGGCATCACGTCTGAGGTGATACGGAGCCAACCTACTCTGTTCTTTCACGGCTCCACTTCGTTTGCGTTCCGTAGCCATCTCTTCCAAGATAACCGGCGGTTCGTGTGCGAAGTTTCATCGCGTGTGAAAGTGTGCGTATCGTTGTTGTCTGCCGTGTTCAGTATTCTTTTCAGAATAACTTAGGAACTACTGGTATCCAACGCTGATACTACATCGGCAGGAGACTGTCCAATTTCTCAGGGCTCCCTTTGCCTCTCAGAAAGCGGTCTTGCGACTTTTTTCTTGGAGGTAATTGAAAGCATATCACGACCTGGGCGAGTTGTCAACCCCCAATTTGGGGCCATTTTCCTCCAACCAATTATCTGTTTGATTCAGGCCGTGTCTCAATCTTGAGGCGAGTTTGACAGCCTGCCAATCCATTGGTACGATTCCCGCGTCCAAAAATTGCGTAGAGTCCTATACTGTTCGACCCGTACCAGTTTGTTCCAAACTCAGTGTGCTCCTCCCTTGCCCAACAGGAATTGGGCCGCACACAGCTTAACGCACATCCATCTTAGCGCGTTTTTTGTTCGGGCTTCACTACTTCCTTTGGCCAATCTGTCGGCGGGCCTCGGCGGAATCCCTGCGCTGCCTTGATGGCACAGTGTGGCGCACGCAAAATCGCCTGCCACGACCCATTGCCTTGGGTGCTGCCCAGCCCGCCGCATGGCAGTTCGCAGTTCACCCTTATCCACGCCGGCCCATCCGCGCCGGTCGATCCACATCCACACCGGAGAACGCCGTTCTAGGAGGAATCCATGCTGCACCCGCTCTACCTGCATCGACCGCGACAGCGAAAACCGCAACGGCTCTTGCCTGTTTCTCTCAGCTTGACCGCTCTTGCCGTGATCCTGCTGCTGGCCGGCTGCGGCTCGCGCCCCGCTGCGGCCCCTGCCGAAACCCCGGCGGCAGAGGCCCCCGCCGCCGAAGCGCCTGCCGCTGAGGAAGCCCCTGCCGAGGAAGCTGCCGCCGAAGAAGCGCCCGCGGCCGAAGCCCCGGCGGCCGGTTCGGCCCCCGAAGCGGCCCCGCCCGCCAATGAATATCAGGCCCAGCGCGCCAACTGCACCTGGGAAAGCCCCTGCTGGCCGGATATCTCCGACACTATGCCCGCTGAGTTTAAGGAGGTCAGCACCCTGGCCGATGCCGTGGCCGCCGGCGAGCTGCCCCCGGTGCAAGAGCGTCTGCCCCTGGAGCCGCTGGTGATCGAGCCTGCCGAGATGATCGGCCAGCATGGCGGCATCCTCTTGGGCGCGTTCACCGGCCCCGGCGACCGCCAGAACATCGAGCGCTGGAACAACGACTACGGCATCTTCTGGGACACCAGCGCCACCGAGATGCGCCCGCGCGCCTTTAAGGCCTGGGAGAGCAGCGAGGATGGCTCGGAGTGGACCTTCTTCCTGCGCGAGGGCATGAAATGGTCGGACGGTGAACCCTACACCGTGGACGATTACATGTTCTGGTATGAGCATATTCTGCAGAACCCCAATCTGGTGACGACCATTCCCTGGTATCTCAACTGGGGCGACGCGCTGGTGACGTTTGAGAAGGTGGACAACTACACGCTCAAGATGATCTTTGCCGCGCCCTTCCCCTCCTGGTTGGAGACGATCGGTTCGAGCACGGTCGCCGGTCACTTCCAGCAGGGCCGTGTTGGCCTGGGGCTGGTGGCGCCGCAGCACTATCTGGAGCAGTTCCACGCCGATTTCATCGGCGAAGACGAGGCCAACGCCAAGGCCAAGGAAGCCGGGTTTGAGAACTGGTATCTCTACTTCTTGGCGATGAACGACGCACACATGAACCCCGACCTGCCGGTGACTGCACCCTGGAAGCCGGTCACGACGATCGCCTCCAACGAATATAAGCTGGAACGCAACCCCTACTTCTTCGCCGTGGACACCGAGGGCAACCAACTGCCCTACTTCGACGGCATCTCGCTGGAGCTGGTCGAGGAGCTGGAGGTCTTGAACCTGCGCGCCATCGCCGGCAACTATACCATCCAGGGCCGCCATATCGACTTTTCCAAGCTGCCGGTGATCCGCCAGAACGAGCAGCAGGGCGACTACTTTGTCGACTTCTGGACCAGCCGCACGCGCCACCCGGTCAAGATCGCCTTTAACCAGGACTGGAACGAGGACCCGGCCATCGCCGAATACACGGTCGGCAGTGTGGAGTTCCGCAAGGCCATGGGTCTCGCCATCGAACGCTCGGAGATCAACGAGACCTTCTTCTTGGGTGTGGGCAAGGAAGCCTCGCTCTGCCCGGCCAACACGCCGCCCTACTTCAATTCCAGCCGCTGGGACGAGGAGGCGGGCGTCTTTGACCCCGACCGCGCCAATGAAATCCTCGACTCGATCGGCTTGGACCAGCGCGACGGCGAAGGCTTCCGCCTGCTGCCCAACGGCGAACGGCTCGTGCTGCGCATCGACGCCGTGAGCGGCGCATTCCTGGATTACCCCAGCATCGCCGAACGCGTCGCCCAGATGTGGGCCGAGAACGTGGGCATCCAGATGACCGTCAACCCGGTGGAACGCAGCCTCTGGATCGAGCGTTCCGAGGCCAACCAGCCCATGATGAGCATGTTTGAGACGGGCGAATATAACCCGGCGGCGCTGCCCCGCCTGCTGCCCAGCGAGCGCTGGGCGCCGGTGGCGCAGGATTGGGCCAACGACCCCACCCCCGACCCGGCAGACTATGACGGGCCGGAATGGATCGAGCAGCAGGTCCTGAAACACTGGGAGGCCATGCGTGAAGCTGACCCCGCCCGCCGCCAGCAGCTCTTGATCGAGGGCACCGAGATCATGTGCGACCACTATGCACGGCTGGGCTTTGTGGTGGATGTGCCGGTCTACACCACCTTGATCAAGAACAACGTGCGCAACGTGCCCAAGCCGCTGGAGTGGGTCGTCTATGCACAGACGCCGGGCAACGGCTATCCGGAGCAGATGTTCTTGCTGCAGGAATAGCCCGCCGCGAGCGCACGTATCATGGGTGCGGCTCATGGGTGCGGCCCCTCATTATCGGGGGCCGCACCCCCACCGCGGGCCGGACACTGGTTGATCGTTGTCGCTGACCTTGGTAGCTGGAAATGTAGGGGAAGGGATGACCGGGTATTTAGTCAGACGCGTGCTCTACGGCCTGTTGGCGATCTTTGCGGTTTCCGTCTTGTCGTTTGTGATCATTCAACTCCCCCCCGGCGACTATGTGACCTCCTATATCGCCGCCCTGGAGGCGCAGGGGGGCGAGGTCAACGCCGAGGAAGCCGCCGCGCTGCGCGCCTATTTCGGGCTGGGCGAACCCATGCACATCCAATATCTGAAATGGATGGGGCAGATCTTCCGCGGCAACTTCGGCATGTCGTTTCAATATCGCATCCCTGTGCTCGACGTGATCGGCGAGCGGATGTTTCTGACTGTGCTGCTGGCGCTGGGCACGTTGGTCTTTGTCTGGCTCACTGCCATCCCCATCGGCATCATCTCCGCCGTGCGCCAATATTCTTTTCTCGACTATTTTGCGACCACGGTTGGCTTTACCGGGCTGGCCGTGCCCGATTTTCTGCTCGCCCTGGTGCTGATGTATTTCGCCTGGGATATCTATGGCTTTAGCATCGGCGGGCTGTTTTCGCCTGAATATGTCGAAGCGCCGTGGAGCACCGGGCGCGTGATCGATCTGCTCAAACACATGATCATCCCGATCATCGTGCTGGGCACATCCGGCACGGCGTCGTTGATCCGCATCACGCGCGCCAATCTGCTGGACGAACTGCGCAAACCCTATGTGGTGACGGCGCGCGCCAAGGGCATGTCTGAATGGAAACTGGTGCTCAAGTACCCCGTGCGGCTGGCGCTGAACCCGATCATCAGCCTGACGGCCTATATCCTGCCCTTTCTGGTGTCGGGCAGCGTGATCGTCTCGGTGGTGCTCAACCTGCCCACGTTGGGGCCGGTGCTGCTGCGTTCGCTGCTCTCGCAAGATATGTTCTTGGCCGGGTCGATCATTTTGATGATCGGCACGATGACCGTGATCGGCACGCTGTTGTCCGATATTTTGTTGGCCGCCGTCGACCCTAGGGTCCGCCTCCAGTAACGGTCGAATTGAGATGACGCAAGAGAGTGTAGTTTCCAGAGAAGCATCCGGCGTGAGCGCCGAAGCGGGCGCGCCGCGCCCGGCAGGCCACACCGTCGAGGAGCGGCTCAGCGTCGCATCGCAGCGGCAGTTGGTCTGGTGGCGTTTTAAACGGCACAAGCTGGCGCTGATCTCGCTGGGCATTGTGCTGCTGTTCTATACGCTGGCGCTTTTCGCCGAGTTTTTCGCCATCAGCGACCCGCGCGATGGG
>QEUY01000287.1 GCA_003577365.1 Chloroflexota bacterium
CGCGGCTTTGAAATAGCTGCCGCCGCGTATCACCAGGCGATCCCCTGCGCGCACGGCATCCGGCGGCACACGCCGGCTCGCTCCGGCCAGGGGATAGGGTTGATAGACGCTGCTCGTCCACTCCCACAGGTGGCCGCACATCTCCTCCGCCCCATAGGGGCTGGCCCCCTGAGGAAAAGCGCCGATCGGCGGGGCCGCCATCAAGAGCGAACCCTCCCAGGCCAGCCGGTCGGGGTCGAACTCATCCCCCCAGGGATAGACACGGCCATCGGGGCCGCGCGCGGCCTTCTCCCATTCGGCCTCGCTGGGCAGGTCCAACACTTCGCCGGCGTGCAGCCGGCCCGCCGCGCGCCAACGCCGTTCGAGCCAGCGCGCAAAGGCGCGCGCCTCATACCAGCCGATGCCGTAGACCGGATGATTGGGCAAATGCGAGGGCCAGCCGAACGCTTCGGGAGCGCGATGCCAGCCCGCCACCGGATAATAGATGCCGGTTGCGCCATAGCGCCGGGTGGGGCGCAAGACTGCGCCGGGCCGCCAGTGTCCCGCTGCCGCCGCCTCGGGCCAATAGTCCGCCACCGTATAGGGGTGCGGCGTGTCGGCCAGAAACTGGGCAAATTGCGCCTGGCTCACGGGAAAGCGACCGATGCAGAAGCTCGGCAGCCAGAGCGAGTGCGCGGGCAGTTCGTTGACCCGGGACCAGCGATCGCGCCTGGGATCGCTGCCCTGAAGATGCCAGCCCGCGGCGACCGTGACAAACGACATGGCGTCGGCGTCCATCACCTCGGCCCGTGGGTCGCCCAGCCCGTTGAGCCAACGCCCCGCCGCCACACGCACCGCAGCCGGAACCTCTGGCGTGCGCAAGGCGACCACAAGCTCCTGGCGCAGATCGCCCAGCGCCGTCTCGTCCAGCTCGCTGCCTCGATCAGCAGCGGCTGCACCAGAGGGTGGATTGGGCCGGCGTGCGGCCAGCGCAAGCTGCGCCAGCCAGACGGCGCGATCGGCGGGCAGAACACGGGTCGCGCCGCCGGAGCCAGGCGGCTGGCGCAGATGGCCCATCAGCCAGTGGCGCAGCGGCAGCGCCTCGGCCTGCGGCGCAGCGGCATACTCCACCAGCAGCGCCACCACCTCACGCCACTCCGGGTGGTCGAAGCCGCGCGCCGCCAGCTCGGCCAACTCCGGCGCCGCCACCCCCGCCGCGCCATAGCGCCCGATCAGGAATTGGGCAACCAAATGGGTGTGCAACGTACGGTGCAGAAATGCATAGGGGATGGCGCTGAGCAGGCCGTCGCGCGGCACGTTCCCCTTGATCAGCAGCTCATCCCGCTGGCTCAATTCCCACAGCAGCCCAGGATGAAAGCCGCCGGACGCGGCCTGATGCTCAGCCAGCATGGCTTGCGCTTCGGGCAGCTCGTCCAGCAGGCTCTCCAGCACTTCGCCGGCAAGCTGCCAGTGCCACTGCCGGCGGTAGGTGGCAAAGCGCCACGCCAACCGCTCCAGCAGGCGCAGCTTGAGCTGCCGGCGTCTATCAGTGCCGCCCGCACCATTCGCCAGCATCAAAGCCAAGACACCGTTCTGGAGTTCCTGGCTGTCGGGCAGTTCATCTGCGTCTAGCTGCTCGACCAGCCGGCAGTAATATTGAAGCAGGCGAGGGTTCGCGGCCTGCTGCACCAGCGCCGGAGAGCGGCGCAGGGCTTCGAGAAAGGCTTCGCTGCGCTGGGGGCGGCGGTGAAACCAGCCGCGCACGATGCGCGCGATGGGGACCTCGCGCAGCGGCAAAATCTCCAACTCCACCTCGTGCGGCCAGCCGGCCAGCGCAAAGGGAGGGCCGGCATAGCCAAGGGGCCGCAGCGTCACAAAGATTGCACCTGGGGCTGTGCATGCCAGCAGTTCCAGGGCGCGCCGCACCGGCGCCACCTGGTCGGGCCGTTCGGCCAGGCCATGGCTGCCATCCAGCAAAAAGACGGCGCGCATGGGCTGTTCGACCAACACGCGCATCAGCGCCGCGACCAGGCCAGGGTCGGGCCGGCCCAGGGCTTGGCGGGCGCAGCACAGCGCAACGGCGCGCAGCACCTGATCGGGCATGACCGGCACAGTGAGATGCGCCGACAAGTCGACAAGGCTGACCAGAAACGGGATGCGCGCCGCAGCATCCCCCGCCAGCGCCTCCCGCGCCAGACGCAGCGCCTCATGACGCAGCAGCCAGCGTTTGCCGCGTCCCGGCTGCCCCACAATCACGGCGCGGTGCAGCGTGTCACGCACCGTCGACCAGGGCACAACGCCGCCCGCAGCCAAACGCGCCTGCGCATCTTGCTCGTCCATGGGCCGCGTGGCGCTTGGCGTGGGCAAGCTGTGCAGCAGACAGACGTCCGGGTCTTGGAAGATCTCGTCGAACGTAAAGGGCGCGGTCTGGGGAAAGCCCTGCTCTAAGGGGCTGTAGGCCGCGATCACCCGGCGACAATAGCTGTGCAGCAACACCTGCACCGGGTCGGCATGGGCGGGCGCATGTTCCTGTGCGCCCAGCGGCCAATGGCGCAGCAGCGCCAAGTCCGCCGGGTCATAGCTCTGCCGGCGCAGGTCATGCAGCGTAGGCAAACCAGCGGCGAGCAGCAGCAGATCCGTCTGCCCTGCGCTCAGGTCCAGCGCATGCGCCAGCCGCACCAGCCCCTGCCACTGGCGAGGCCGGCGCACAGAGCCGTCGAGCCAGTTGACAATGGTGCGCAGCGGGACGCCGGAACGCTTGGCAAGCTGGTTATAGCTGTAGATGCTCTGGCGCAGATAGCCGGAGAGGACATCTGCCAGCGCAGGCGGCGATTGGGCTGTGATTTGGAATGTCATATCAAATGGCACAAATTGATACCAGACAGATGTCCAAAACGTCTATACAATACCAGCAGGCTGGACTTCTCCATCATATATCTTATACGTTTTGCATCGATGCGAGATGCGGCTCCCCCTGCCGGCGCGCAAGATGCCCAAGCCTGTACCTACGTGCACCCCCGACACGTAGGTGCGTATCGCATACTGAACCGTACCCTACAGTAGGCAGCACGGTATGATGACGCTTGTGCGCGCAGCCAGCCTATGCAAGTGCAACTGTCTGCTAGTATAGACATGCTTGCTGCCAGATGCAAACGTTCTGTCGGGCGCTGTTTAGCCGGGCATCACCGGGGGTAGACCCTCAACAGCGCCAACCCGCAGACAGAGGCAAGACACGACGAGAGGGCGACCCAAATAAGTAGGGTCGCCCTCTCGTCGCGTTCGCGCCCGGCGCTCTAGACAGCCGGTACGGCGCGCTCGGGGTGCAGCGCCAACATGCGCAGCCCATTCAGCACCACGACCAGCGTGCTGCCCTCATGCCCCACCACACCCAGCGGCAAGGGCAGCACAAACCCCGGCACAAAGATCGGGACGACGATGGTCAACGTCACCAGCGTCAAGATCACCCCCACCGAAAAGATCACGTTCTGGCGCACGATGGCCGCGGCCTTGCGCCCCAGCCGCACCATAAAGGGTAGCTTGGAGAGGTCCGACGCCATCAGCACCACGTCGGCGGTCTCCAACGCCACATCAGTGCCGCCTGCACCCATGGCAATGCCCACGCTGGCCGTCGCCAGCGCCGGCGCATCGTTGACGCCGTCACCCACCATCGCCGTCTTGCCCTTGGCGACCAACTGCTGGATCACCTCGACCTTCTGTTCGGGCAGCAGTTCGCTGTAGACATGCTCGATGCCCACCTCATCGGCAATGGCCATGGCGACCGCTTTGTTGTCGCCGGTCAACATGGCGATATGTTCGACGCCCGCCCGCCGCAGGTCTTCGACTGCTGCCTTGGCTTCGGGGCGCAAGGTATCGGCCACGGCGATATACCCCACCACCTCCCAATCGCGTACCGCGCCCAGCGTATCTTCCACTGTGCTGCGCCGCACCACCAACATCGAGGTCTTGCCCTGTTTCTTGAGCGCGTCGCCAATCACGCGTATCGCAGGCGAGATGCTCATCTCCTCATTCATAAAGAAGCGATCATTGCCGATATAGATCGTCTCGTTGTGTTCGCCGCGGTCAAAGGTGGCTTGGATGCCATGCCCGGCCACCGCATAGAAATGCGCCGGGGTTTCCAGTTCGATCCCTTCGGCCTGGGCCTGCTCGACAATGGCGCGGCCGATGTGGTGCTCGCTCAACAGCTCGGCGCTGCCCGCCAAGCGCAGCACATCCGCCCGCGTGTGGCCGGTGAGCGGGTGAATATTGGTCAACACCGGCTTGCCGTGGGTCAACGTGCCTGTCTTGTCAAAGGCCACGGTGGTGACTTCGGCGATCTTCTCCAGATAGGCGCCGCCCTTGAAGAGCACGCCGCCGCGCGCCCCGGCGGCGATGGCGCTCAAGACGCTGGCCGGGGTGCTGATGATCAGCGCGCAGGGGCTGGCGACGACCAGCAGCGTCATGGCGCGGTAGATCGTGTTGTGAAACGGCTCATCCAGGAAGAACCAGGGGATCGCCACCGCCAACAGCGTCGCCGCCAGCACGGCATAGGTATAGGGCTGGCTAAAGCGGTCGATGAACTGTTGGGTGGGGGTGGCGTCCTGGCGCGCTTCGGCCACCAGCGTGATGATCTTGCTCAGCGTGCTCTCCGAAGCCAGCTTGGTCACCTCGACTTCGAGCGCGCCGCCGCCGTTGATCGTCCCCGCAAAGACCTGGTCGCCCAGTTCTTTATGCACCGGCACGCTCTCGCCGGTGATCGGGCTTTGGTCGATCTCGCTGATGCCTTTGACCACCGTGCCGTCCACTGGCAGGCGGTCGCCGGGGCGCACCAAGACAATGTCGCCGCGCACCAGCTCCTCCACGCCCAGGGTCATTTCCTGGCCGTCACGCCGCACCAGGGCAATGTCAGGGCGCAGTTCGGCCAGCGCCTCAATGGCGCGGCGCGTGCGGTCCATGGCGAACTCTTCCAGCGCGCCGCTGAGGGTGAAGAGGAAGAGCAGCAGCGCGCCCTCCTCCCATTCGCCGATAGCGGCTGCGCCGAGCGCCGCAGCGATCATCAGAAAGTCGATGTCGAGTTTGCCGTGTTTCGCCTCCTCAATCGCACCGGTCAGCCCGGAATAGCCGCCGGCGGCAAAAGCGACCAGCGCGGCAATGGTCACGGCCCAGGGGGGCAAGACGCCGGTGACGCCCCCCCCCAGCCAGCCGATCAACAGGGCGACCAAGGTAATGGCGGCCAGCAGCAGTTCATAGTTCTCCTTCCAGAGCCGGAAAACGCTGGGGGCTGGGCCGTAGTGGGTGGTCATGGCGGGCTGGGCCGCGCTCGTCTTTACCGACTGGGTTGTCATACACTCTCTCCTACTGAGTCCGACTGATTGGATTGGCGTTGTTTCAGCCATTGTTCGCGAATCTCGGCCTTTTTGCGCGCGCGGCATGCTTCACAAAAGCCAAACACGTCGACGCGCAGCGTCACCGGCATGAACCCATCCGCGCCCTCCAGCGCGGCGCGCATCCCTTCCAGCGCCACCGGGCCGTCGTAGTCGGTCACCGAATGGCAGCGCAGACAGATCAGGTTGGCATGGGGCGTGGTGTCGGTGTCATAGTGGGTATGCCCGGCGCCGATGCTGATCTCGACAATCGCGCCCAGTTCTTGCAGCACGTTGAGCGTGTTATAGACCGTGGCGCGGCTGATCTCCGGGTGGGCCTGCGACAGATCGCTGTAGACCTGATAGGGCGTGGGATGGCTGCGCGTGGCGGCCAGCCGCTGGTCGGTGATCCGCTTGCCGGCGCGCTGCAAGGCATTGAGATAGATGTCGGGTGAAGGCATGATCGTTTGTTGGCCCTGTCGTCTTTCTATCGTCAGTTTCTATCGTCAGTTTCTACCGCCAGAGCGCCCCATTGGCTAGGGCGCTCTCTTGCCGTGTTGTGCTCCCCATCATCTGGACAGCAGCGGCGCAAAATCTAGAATCATTCTAAATTAATTCTACCACACGCCGCGCCGGGGGTCAAATCTTTGGACTGATTCTAAAAAACGCCAGGGCCGAATGCTGTGATGCCGCCCACGGTCGGCGCGCACGGTCGGCGCGCCCATCAGCCGATCGGTTTGACACCCCTTGTGAAGGGGGGTACAATCGGCGCTACGTTTAGCCTATTGCATGGATATTCCGGTGGAGCTGTGATCCAACGACTGTTCGCTCTGGCGCTGCTGCTAGGTGTGATCCTTTGGCTTGTCTTAAGCTATGTCCCAGACTCGCTGCTCCCGTTGCCGACCGTGGGCTATCCTGGGGCCGGCAAGCTCCTGGCGGGTCTCGCGCTGCTCTGCTTGGCGGCGTTTCTTGCCATCCAGTGGATCGTCGTGCAGTCCACCGCGCGCAGCCTCAAACGCGGCGACCCATCCGACGTCCACCGCCCACCCTTCCGACTCAACAAAAGTGTGGAGCTCTTTTGGACTGCGCTCCCTCTGGCGATGACGCTGGCGCTGGCCTGGGCCAGTTATCCATTGTGGCGTCGCTGGCTTCAGCCCTAGCTGGTTGAGTTCCCGCAAACAGTACGCATTCTACTATGCGTATTGTAGTGGGTGGTGTATACTGGTTCCGCATTTTGCCCATGCTCTCTTGTGCTGCCGGCCCTGAAGCCGCGCCGTTACTCTGTTGTTGTGCCCGACCGTTGTATCCGAACCCAGACTACAGGAGCAGCAAGTCCGTATGCCCAAGTCGCCCACAGACAAGCGTCACTTTATTCTGGCTGCCGCGCTCGTAGCCATCAGCACGGTCTTGATGGATATTCTCCTCAAGAGCGTGATCCCCCTGCCTGTCCAGGCAAGTATCGAGGCCCTGACGATCGACGCCCTGATCGGCTGGCACTTCACGATGATCGCCTTTCTCTTTTCGCTGGTCGTGGTCTTTATGCTCTATACCATCGTCGTCTTTCGCAGGCGCGAAGGCGACACCGAAGAGGGCATGCACTTTGAAGGCCACACCACGCTGGAGATCGTCTGGACGGTGGTCCCGTTGATCACGGTGCTCGTCTTTTCATTCTATGGCCTCAATGCGCTGGCCAAGGTGACCCGCAGCGAGCCAAACGAACTGGTGGTCAAGATCACCGGTTTCCAGTGGGCGTGGACCTTTGAGTACCCCGAAGGCTTTGTCTCGCCCGAACTGGTGCTGCCCGTCAACCAGCGCGCCCACATGGAGATGAACTCGCGCGATGTAATCCACTCGTTCTGGATCCCGGAGATGCGCGTCAAGCAAGATGTAGTGCCGGGGATGACGACCAACATTCGCATCACCCCCATCTTGGAGGGGGAGTATAAGCTGCGCTGTGCCGAGCTGTGCGGCCTCAGTCACTGGAGCATGTTGGCCCCGGTGCGCGTGGTTTCGCAAGCCGAGTATGACCAGTGGGTCAAGGACCAGACCGCGGCCTTGGACCCGGCCCTGGCCCAAGCGGAAGAGACCCAAACGACAGATTGATCTGGCATGGACAATCCAGTGGCCGTAGAGTGAACCGTTAAGATTTCATGTTCGTGTGTTGCGTACATTGATGAATGCGTACATTGGGATGAATGCGTACATTGGTGAAGGAGAAACACCATGTCCTTGATGTCTTTGGGTCTGGTACGCGGCGTGATCGGCCAAATCTTGGGCACAGCCACGGGGGCGCGATCTTCGGGATCATCGGCTTTCTGATCGCCGTCGGCGCACTGGGCGACTGGGCGAAGTGGACGCGCGGCATCGCCACGCCGATTGTCCATGGCCCGCCCGCAGACAAACCTGCCTGGACGCGCTATTTTGGCGTCGACTATAATCACAAGGTGATCGGCATCCAATATGGCGTCACCGGCCTGTTGATGATCTGCATCGGCGGCACCTTTGCCGTGATCTTCCGCACCGAACTGGCGCGCACCGGCCTACAGTTCCTGGACGCCGATACCTATAACACCTTTCTGAGCCTACATGGTTGGGCCGCCTTGGCCGGCATCTTGATCAGCATTGGCGGCATGGCCAACTATCTGGTGCCGCTGATGATCGGCGCCGAAGACATGGCTTTCCCACGGCTCAACGCCTTCGGCTATTGGCTCAACCCGCCCGCCATGATCCTGCTTATGACCAGCCTCTTCTTTGGCTGGGATGGCGGCTGGACCGTCTACCCGCCGTTGAGCATCATCGGCTCGCTCGGCTATCAACTGGTCTTCTGGGGCATCTTTGCCCTGGGCCTTTCCTCCATCGTCGGGTCGGTCAACTTGATTGCGACCATCTTGGGGATGCGGCCCAAGGGCATGAGCCTCTTCCGCATGCCCATCTTCTGTTGGGGCGTGTTGGCGACCAGCCTGATCCAGCTCACAGGCACGCAGTTGATCGGCCAGTCCTTCATGATGCTCTCGCT
>QEUY01000288.1 GCA_003577365.1 Chloroflexota bacterium
GCGATCTGCAAAATATCCAGCGCATACTGGCGGCGTTCGGCGGCAAGGCTCTCCCAACTGCCGCCTGCCTCTAGGAATGCCAGCAGATGGTCCGGCCCCCAGTTGTAGGCGACCAGCATCCACTCCTGCCCAGGATAGCCGCGGGCGCTGAGCAGGCTGCGCAGATAGTCGAGATAGACCGCGCCGACCAGCGTATTGCTGTAGCTGTCAAATGGGTCGGTGGCGGCGACGGCAGGCGCCCATTCCTGCCAGGTGGCCGGCTGAATCTGCATCAGCCCCAGGTCGCCGTGGTTGCCCAAGGCCAGCGAATCAAACCCGCTCTCTATATAGGCGGTGGCGGCCAGCATCCGCCAGTCGAGATCATAGCGCAGCGCGACCTCGCGGAACATCTGGGCATAGGTCATCGTGCCGCCCGCGGAGCTGCTGCCCGTTGGACTGCTGCCCGCAGCCTCGCCAGACACCGCGCCGGCGGGTGCAAAGACCGGCTGGGGCAGCGGCGTTTGCGCCGCAGGCGGCAGCTCCTGGCCGGGCGCGGTCACCTGGTCGGCGCGCACCACAGGCGGCTCCCCGCCGCCGCGCCCGGCTGTACCTGCGCTGCCGGGCGCGGTGACATCGCCGGGCCGGACCCGCGCTGCGCCGGAGGCCGCATCCGGCGCAGCGCCCGGCGCGGGCAGCGGGTCATCCATCTTAAGCACAAAGGCTACCAAGGGGACCGGCGCGGCAGTGGCAGCCGGCGCAGGGATGGCGGGCGCAGGCGGCGTGCGCAGCGCCAGCAGCAGAAGCAGCCCCACCAAGCCGCTGCCCACCAACGCCACTACGGCCAGCGCCGCCGCTGTCGCCAGATGCCACGGCCCCACCAGCGGCAGACAGGCGATCTCGCCGCCCACGCTGCGCCGCAGCGAGGGGTTGGCTACGGGCCGCGCCGTCACCCGGAAAGGCACGGTCTGCGGGCTGGCGCGCAGCAGCGGCATCTGATGCGGGCGCACCTCGAGCGCGATCTCCACGCTTTGGCCCGCCGCCAGCGTCACCTGGCCGCGCCCGCCGCTGTCGCCCAATTCGTCGAGCCAAAAGCGATAGTCGCAGACATGCCGCCGGTCCTGGGCGTGCAGTTGAAAGCTTGTGGTCTGGTTGCCCACATTCGCCAGCCGGATCAACGCCACCGCCGCCGGGCGAAACCACCCCGCCGAAAGCTGCCGCGGCTCCGGCGCGGCCAGCGTAAACGCCACATGGGGCAGGATCGCCAGCGTCGCCGCCAGGCGTGTCACCCGGCCTGGATAGCGCGCCGCCCGCGCCACCACCGCCAGGGGATAGTCGCCCGCCTGATGCTTGGCCTCGCGCGGGATGCGGATGGCGATCTCGACTACCTGGCGCGCGCCGGGCTGGAGCGGCACATGCACCGGCAGTTCGCCGCACCAGCGTTCGTCGATCCAGCCTTCGACCGTCACTTCAAAGCGGGCGGCGCGGTCGCCATTGTTGATGACCTCGACAGCCAAGTTCTCCATTTCGCCCGGCGCGATCTCGATGCGGCGCTGCTTCAACACCGCCACGACCAGCGGGTCGATCTGCTCACGGATCAGGCTGCGCGGCGCAGGCTGCCTCTCAGCGGCAGGGCCTTCCCCCATGCCGGCGTCCAACACGGTGGCTTCGCCCTCGATCTCGACAACCTGCCAGTTACGCAGCGGCGCGGGGATGCGCGCTTGGGCGACACCCTCTTCAGCCGCCGTGCCCGTGCCGTCAGCCCGGTCGTCAACCCGGTCGCCGGCATGGTCATCGGCATGATCAGTGGCATGATCAGTGGCATGATCAGCAGCGTGGGTATCTTCGGCAGAGGCCGAGCGGTTCTCAGGTTGGGGCGCGCTGTCGTCGGGCGCAGGCCGGCGATGCGACTCTTCCGGCGATTCCCACGGCAATGTGTGCATAGTCGCTAAGTATGGAAGGGGACGCGATGGCTGTCAAGTTCATGGCGCAGCCGGCCCGGCGGGGAACCGCAGCCGCCGGCACAGCGTATTAAAGGGGTAGGAGATCGACCATGCCGAGCGACCGAAAGGACCGTATGTGCAGCGTGTGTTGAACTGGCCCTGTTTTCTGCTCCCCCGCCCTCCGCGCCGCGCGTGGCTGGGGCTGCTGCTGATGGCAGCCGCCGTGGGCCTCTTGAGCTTCCCATGGCTGTGGCGCTGGTGGGTCACCCAGCACTATGCGGATCGCATCTATACGGCGGAAGCCGCACCCCCGGCGCGGGTTGCCATCGTCTTCGGGGCGCGCGTCTATGGCGCTGACCGGCTCAGCGCCATGTTGCGTGACCGCGTGGACACCGCCATCGCGCTCTATCGGGCGGGCAAGGTCGCCAAGATCCTGGTCAGCGGCGACAACCAAACCATGGAGTACAACGAGCCGGGCGCGATGATGGCCTATGCCGTGGCCCAAGGCGTGCCCGCCCAGGATATCCAGCCCGACTACGGCGGGCGGCGCACCTATGATACTTGCTATCGCGCCGCGGCGGTCTTCCAGGTGCAAGAGGCCGTGCTGGTGACGCAGGCTTTTCATCTGCCGCGCGCTCTGCTGCTGTGCGAAAATCTGGGCATCGGCGTCGTGGGGGTGGCGGCGGATCGCCGCGCCTATGACCCGCGCTCGATTGCCTGGTCGGAAGGCCGCGAACTGCCGGCGCTGGTCGCCGCGCTGCTCGACCTGATTCGCCGCGCGCCGCCACCGGTCATGGGGGAGCCGATTCCGCTATAGGCTGTGGCTCCAATAAAAACGCATTAGGAGCGTTACGAAGGAGATATCTCGGCGAGATGAATTTTGATTCCCTGATCGCGCAATTGGTCGAGGTATGATTCCGGCGCGCCGCGGTCGGTGACGAGCACGGAGATGCGCTGGAGAGGGAGGATCGGAGAAAGCGAATGCACGCCGAACTTGCTGCTGTCCAACAGCAGCACCACGCGGTCGGCGCTGGCCGCCATCCTCTGCTTTACCTGGATCTCCAAAGGGCTGGGGTCGGTGATACCTTCGGGGAAGGCTAGGCCGGTTGCGCTCAGAAAGAGTGTCCCGGCGCGCACCGTCTGGAAAAACTGTTCGGCCTGCGGGCCGACAAAGGTGTAGGAGACGTCGCGCAGAATCCCGCCACAGCCGATCACGGTCAAATCGGGCACCGAAAGCGCAGCTTCGGCAAGCGTTGCCAGCCCGTTGGTGATCAAGGTCAGGTTGCGCCGGTCCAGATACTTGACCATGGCCGACACCGTCGTGCCCGCTTCCAGGATCAAGATATCGTTGTCGCTGACAAAGGTCTGCGCGGCGTAGCGCGCGATCGCCTCTTTCTCCGCCGAATGGAGAACGCGTTTTTCGGTAAAGAACGGTTCGGGCGCGGCCTCGTTTTCGACGCGCACCGCCCCGCCGCGCACGCGCCGCAGCGAGCCGGTGTTTTCCAGCGCGGTGAGATCGCGCCAGATGGTCATGTAAGAAACTGCGAAGTCCGCCGCCAACTCCTCGGTGGCCACTGACCCCTGTTCCAGGATCCGCTGTGATATCAACTGGCGTCGCTTTTCGGCGATCACGCGCTGTTCCTCTCTGGCTTTGCGGCGCGCTGCATCAAAAGAGTGAGTCTCAAGAGAACGGGCAGACCTCGTTATGGCACTTTTATATTAGGACGGGAATCTGTTTCTGTCAACAGATTCCTGTTAGAATTTGTTGTGTTTGCCGTCGGGTTGTGATAAATGGGGCTTGACATGCGTTTTGAATTGTTATAATCTGGGGTCAACTGTAGCCGCTCTATCTGCTCCCAAAACCGACAAGCCACACGTTGAGCGCCTGACGCGCCGCAAAGGCGCTCATCGCGCAGCATCTGTGCCGTCTTCTGGGGCTTCCAAGGATGCAACCATGTCGTTGGCTATCCACCTCCTCACACGCTTTGACCCACATACGGGGACGATCCCCGGTGTGGGCGAGAGCGTGCGCCGCCTGAGCGATCTACGCGGCTACTTTGTCGACGAAGCCGCCTATAGCGCAGCGTTGTCCCAAGCGGATCCGATCCTCTACGCCACCAGCGGGGTGGAACCCGCTGCAGGCGCGGGCGACCTGCATTACGCCCTGGCGCGGCTGATGCCAGGCCGGATCGGCCGCGAGTACTACATGACCAAGGGGCACTACCATGCCTGGCGGCCCGCGGCCGAGGTCTACGTGGGGCTGAGCGGCAGCGGCGCCATGCTGCTGGAGGATGAAGCCGGCGAGGCGTGCCGGCTGGTCCCGCTGGAGGCCAACAGCGTCGTCTATGTGCCGGGCTACACGGCCCACCGCACGATCAACACGGGCGCGACACCGCTTATCTATCTGGGTATCTACCCGGCAGCCGCCGGCCATGACTATGGCGCCATCGCCACACGCAACTTTCGTAAGGTGGTGGTCGAGATAGACGGGCGGCCCACGCTGTTGGATCGCCTTGCATACCGCGCCGCGCTCGGCCAGGGGGCGGGCGCTCACCGTCACGCATGAGACCGGAATCATGACCGACTATGTGACCCAACCCATCCCCAGCGAGCCGCCGCCGGTCGAGGCCGTCGTGCGGCCTTGGGGGGCGTTTGAACAATATGCCCACAACCAGGCAGTCACCGTCAGCCTGATGTCTGTCCAGCCGGGGCAGCGGCTCAGCCTGCAATCGCATACCGGACGCGCCGAACTCTGGATCATCCTCGACGAAGGCGCGGTCGTCCAGGTGAACGACGATGTCTATACGCCTGCACCGGGCGACAAAGTCTGGATCCCGGCAGGGGCGCGCCACCGTTTGAGCAGCCGCGCGGCCCCTGGCGGCGCGGCCGTGCGCGTGCTGGAGGTGGCGTTTGGCAACTGGCAGCAGGCCGACATCACGCGCTATGACGACGACTACCAGCGACCGGAGCAGGGGGAGTAGCATGTATCCTTCCGGCGACGGCTGGCGCAAGACTACACAGGCGTTGCTGCCCGCGACCCATCCGCCCGCGCCTGCGGGCCAATATGACCTCTACCCCGGCTTTCCCGTCGGGGCAGGCAAAATTGAACTCGGCTGGGATGGGCTGGCGGCGCAGCTTTGCCAGCACCGCCAAGTGGTGATCGACGGCTACGGCGGCGTCTATTGGGAACACCTGCGCCAGCAGTTGGGCGCGGCGTTGGCGGCGCGCGGCGTCCGCCCGCGCTGGATCGACGTGGCGTGCGCGCTGGGCAGCGGCGAGCACATCGAAGCCTTGGTCGAGCCGTTTTTGGGCGGCGACGACCCGCTCTTCGGCACGCGCTATACAGGCCGCCTGTGTGATTTCTTTGACCCCGACCGGCTGGCGGGCCTAAGGCCTGACCCCGCCGCCGAGCTTTCGATTCTGTATGGCTGCGGCGCGGCCTTGGCGGGCTGGGATGCGCCGCTGGTCTATGTGGACGTGCCCAAGAATGAAATCCAATTTCGCAGCCGGGCGGGGAGCATCTGCAACCTGGGCCGCAGCGCGCCGCAGCCCGCCAAGCAGATGTATAAACGCTTCTACTTTGTGGACTGGGTCGCGCTCAACCAGCACAAGGCCGCTCTGCTGCCGCGCATCGACTGGGTTGTGGACGAACAGCGGCCTGACGAAATCGCATGGATGCGCGGCGATGACCTGCGCGCCGGGCTGGCGCAGATGAGCCGCAACTATTTTCGGGTGCGCCCCTGGTTTGAGCCGGGTGTCTGGGGTGGTCATTGGATTCAGAAGAAGATCCCGCAACTGCCCCAAGAT
>QEUY01000289.1 GCA_003577365.1 Chloroflexota bacterium
GCCTCGTCCTGCGCCTCCACCAGCAGCCCTGTCTCGCCGTCGATCACACATTCGGCCATGCCGCCCACGCGCGTGGCTACCGTGGGCCGCGCCAAGTAACCGGCCTCCAGCACTACCGCCGGGATACCGTCCGAATCGCTGGTCACCGCCAGCAGATCGCTCGCCGCGATCCACGGCCCCACAGCGCGCTGATAGCCCCAGAAGCGCGCGTTCAGCCCCAGCCGCTGCGCCTGGGCCTCTAGCTCGGCGCGCAGCGGGCCATCGCCCACCAGCCAGACGCGCAGCGCGGGCAGCGCAGCTTGCACCCTCGCGGCCGCTCGCAAAAAGCGGTCGGGCCGTTTCTGCACGGTCAAATTCCCCACAAAGAGCAGCGCCGGCGCGCCGGCTGCTCCATTCTCAGGAACCGGCTCAATCATATCCAGACTTTGCGGATCAATGCCGTTGCGGATCACCACAGCCGGCCCACGCAGCCGATAGAGCGCCTGCACCGCCTCCAACGTGGCCGCGCTTACCCCGACGACCCCGTCGATCTGGGGCATCACCCAGCGCCGATAGACGGCCAACTGGCTGCGCCGCCGCTGCCAATAACCGGGGTGGTCGATGTTGCGGTAGATCGCAACCCACTCTGGGCGGCGCATCAACCGCTTGGCTAGCGCGCCATATTTGACGCTGCGCGCCCCGTTGAGTTGCACGACATCGGGCTGAAAGGCGCGGATCGCCTGCAGCGCCCGGCGCAGTAGCCCCGGATGTACGCCGGGGATCTTCTCCAGGGGGTGGCGTTCTACCCCGCCGAGCACCTGGTCGCCGGGGAGCAGCGCCAGCGCATCCGCATCTGGATAGGGATAGAGATAGCAGGTCGCGACCGTATCGCCGCCGCGGCGCAGCGCCGCGCTCAACTGGGCGGCGAAGATCTCCGCGCCGCGGCGCTGCGGCTTTTGTACCAACTGCAAGACGCGCATCCGCCCCTACTCGCCATATTTCGCCTGGGGCATGACCGTTCGCCCCATGCGCCCGCGCCAGCCATCCCACAGCCCACGCAGGTGCATCGCTTGATAGACCCGACCATAGGCCAGCCCCTTCTGCCAGCCCAAATTGGATTTGGCAAGCGCGCGCAGCGTCTGCCGTCGCGCCAGGTCGGGGCGTCCAAAGCGATGCACCATGCAGTAAATATAGTTACGAGTAGTATAGTATTGCCGCCAGATCTGCTGTATCTCTGCCGGAAGCGCGGCAACCATGGGTCGCTTGTAGCCTAGCCGTCCCGTTTGTTCACGATATTGGCGCATCAACTCCCCGTCAACCAGCAGGCGATAGCCCTGCCTGCGCAGTCGCAATGAATATTCGGCCTCTTCGAACCCAAAAAATAAAGCTGGGTCAGGCACACCCACAGTCCGGACGGTGTCACCGCGCACGATGGGGTGTGTGCCGCCTGCAAACACGTCTATATCCAAAATCCCCGTCAATGCCGCATCGTCGCGCCGGACGATGACCCCGCGCTGCCAGTCAAACAAATGGCCCACAGCCGAGACGACCGCGACCTCCGGCGTGTCTGCCGCATGCTCTGCGATGGCGGTCAAGCGTGCAAGCGTGTCCTCAGTGAGCGGCGGATCATCGTCGTCGCCCCAGTAGATCCAGTCATACCCTACTGCACCCAGGGTCTGTAGTCCGTAGGCAGCGCCTCCAGCCGGCCCACGGTTGTCGGCCTGCGGCGCGTAGCTTACGCGGTTGGCCGGGAAATCCTGGGTCACAGCGCAGGTTTGCGCGTCGCCGGCGTTGTCCACCACCAGGATCATGTCTGGTGGGCGCGTCTGCGCCAGCAGTGTATGCAGTGTGCGGCGTAGATGCTCAGGCCGCCGAAAAGTCATCACAAATGCACCGAAACGCATGGCGACCCACGGCTTTCTTTCAGTTGGCTTTGGCTAGCGACCGGTAGAGCGCCTCATAGCGCGCGGCCACACCATCAATATGAAACTTCTCCAGCGCCACCTGGCGCGCCTTTCGGCCCATAGCCTCGGCTTCAGCCGGATGGTCCAGCATCCAGAGAATGCCCTCGGCCAACGCACCGGGATGCTGGGGTGTGACCAATAGCCCGCTCTCGCCAGAGATCACCATCTCCCGGTGAACGGGCGTATCCGCTGCGACGATGGGACATGCCGCCATCATGGCTTCGACCACCGCGCCGCCCAGCCCTTCAAAATGAGAGGGAAAGGCAAAGACATCGGCCAGGGCCAGCAATTCCGGGACGTCTCGTACTGTGCCCAACAGCGTGACCTGCTGCGCCAGTCCTAGATGCTCGATCAAGGCCTGGAGTTGCGGGCGGTGGTGCCCCTCCCCGGCGAGCAAAAGGCGCGCCGTCGGGAAGCGATGCAACACGGCAGGCATCGCCTGGATTAGCTCAGCTTGTCCTTTGCGTGGGATCAGGCGCGCCACGTTCACGATCACCGGCCCCCCGCCCGCCAACTCAAATCGACAGCGCAGTTCCTCCATGCGATCAGACTGGGGGGAGAGGAAAGGAGCCGGGTCACGACCTCGGTAGATGACTTCGACCCGCTGCAGCGGGACATGGAGCGTTGCCGCATTACAGAGGCGCACGGCCTCTGAATTGGCGATGATGCGGTCAACCCAGCGCAGGGTCAGCCGATCCAGCACATACAGCGCCCGCAGCTTCAGCCGGGAACGCGGGGGAAGACTGGCGTAGTGGGCCGGGGTATAGGTCTCGTTGGTGAAGCTGTCCACCATGCGCACGCCCTGAACCTTGCCCATGCTCCGGCCCAGCAGCCCGGCAAAAAGACCGGTGATATGCAGCAGGTCGGGCTGCACGGCCTGCTGCACGGCTTGCAGCTTGCGCCATGCCTGCGGGCCAGGATAGCGCCCTTTCATATCCAGGGGATAGACCGGAATCCCAGCGGCCTCAAAGTCCGGCCTGAGGCTGTCTTCGGGATAGAGGTGGCAGACCGCCACAGAGGTCTGGCGAAAGCGCCGGGTGATCTCCAGCAGGCTGCATTCAGCGCCTCCCACGCCAAGGCTGTCGATCAGGTACAGGATGCGCAGGGTCATTTGGGTAGGCTCTGGCCGCGCCGCCGGCCTTTGCGCCACAGATGCTGCCCCAGGAAGCGCGCCAGATCGGGTTGACCCAGCAGATAGCGCAGCCCTGGGCCATAGCGGCGCTCCGCCATCAGACGCTTGAAGTGGTGATAGGCCAACACCTGCTCAAGATGGCGCAGCCTGCGCTGCAGCGCGGCCCGTACACCGGCGCGCCCCTGGACAGCCGGGTCGGCGAGCAAGCGCAGCGTCACCTCACGGCTCGCCCGAAACAGGCGCTCCCGCTGCGACGTGGCCGATCCAGATCGCTGCCGGTAGAAGTAATGGGCCTCGGGCAGCAACACAAACCGTGCGCCCGCCAACAGACAGGCCAGCAGCGCAGGGAAATCCTCTTCTCCTGCACGCAAGCTCTCGTCAAAGGCAATGCCTGCCGCTACCCAGAAAGACCGCCGAACCAACGGCTGCGTAATCCCCAGATCCCAGTCAATGGCCTGTTCGGGCGTGATGGGTCTCGGCTGTCTAAGACGCAGCCGGCGCTTTAGCAGCGCCGTCGTATACGGTTCCGATGCGCCATCTCGGATCACGGCCAGGTCATCGGCGACGATATCCGCAGCCTGGGCCGCGGCGACCGCCAGCAGCCGTTCCAGGCGCACCGGCGCCCACCAATCGTCGGCATCCAGCAGGGCCAGCCATTCCCCGCGCGCCGCACGGATGGCTGCGTTACGCGCCGCGCTCCGCCCTCGGTTCACCCCATCACCCAGCAGCCGCACCCGGCTGTCTTGAAAGGCCGCCACCGCGTCCGCCGTGCCATCGGTCGAGCCATCGTCGACGATCAACACCTCAAGGTCGTCGACGGTTTGGGCCAATGCCGACGCCAGGCACTGTCCGATATAGGGCGCGACGTTATACGCAGGCACAATGACGGAAACAAGCGGCATAGCAGGCTACCTGACTACGAGCGTTCATGGACGGATTGATGAGTCTGGTGTCCCTGAATAGCGCCCCTGCAACCGCGGACACTGCGGCAAACTTGCTGCGTGCTTGGCATAGATGCATGCGCCCCCGCGCAAAGGCGCGTCACCCATAGAGCGATGGTTCAGCGGTTTGCATCACTGCTATTTCGACTGGAGAGAAGCCATCCGCTGTCCACTCACCGTCCAGCATCCAGGCAAGCTTTGGCTCGCCCGCATGGCCAGAACCGTAGAAATTGCCCTGCTCGACATCAAAATGGCCGATCGGGCGGCTTGGTTCGTCGGCCACCACATTGTTGACGTCAACCCGCGCTTCGAGATAGTAATGGCCCGAACTGAAGGGGAAGCGCCGGATGAGACAGCGGAACACACCCTCACGCGGCAGATCACGAAACAGCACACCCGTGTAATCGGCGAATAAACGGCTGAGCATCTGCGCCTGGTTGTGCAGGGTAAACCCCACATTAACTGCGCCTCCTTCATACTCGGGCGCGGTCTGATAGCCAAAGACAAAGACCACGTCCTGCCCGCTACGCACACAGGCCAGCCGCTGCCCAGAGGTATCCTCCAAGTGAAAGCGAGTCAGCCGGATCAGCCCGCTGCCCTGCCGGTCGGTGCGCTGTGCCAGGTCGCTGCCGTCACGCAACTGCCGCTCCATCGACTGATAATAACGGTTTAAGACCGCCGTCGTCGGCCCAGACGCGGCCACGCGCCCGCTCTCCAACAGCAGCGACGTGGGACAGAGGTTCTCAATCGCGGCCATGTTGTGGCTCACAAACAGCACCGTGCGCCCGCTGTGCGCCACGTTCTCCATCTTGCCCAGACATTTGGCCTGGAACTCGACATCGCCCACCGCCAACACCTCGTCGAGCAGCAGGATCTCCGCCTCCAGGTGCGCCGCCACCGAAAAGGCCAGCCGCACGCGCATCCCGCTCGAATAAAAACGCACCGGCGTGTCGATAAACTTCTCCACCCCCGCAAAGTCCACGATCTCGTCAAACTTGCGGTCCACCTCCGCCTTGCGCATCCCCAACAGCGTGCCGTTGAGATAGACATTCTCGCGGCCCGTCAGGTCGGGGTGAAAGCCCGTCCCCACCTCCAGCAGGCTGGCGATGCGCCCGTTCAACACGGCGCGTCCGCCGCTCGGCTCGACGATGCGCGACAGGATCTTGAGCAGCGTGCTCTTGCCTGCGCCGTTGCGCCCAATGATGCCCATCACCTCGCCCTGCGGCACGTCGAACGACACATCGCGCAAGGCCCAGATCTGATCCGGATCGTCCGCGCCGTCGCCGCGAAAATGGCGCATGGCGCGCAGCCGGCGGTAATTATCCAGCGGAGCGCGCAGCGCGCCCACCACGGCCTGCATCAGCGTCGCCGGGCGCGGCCGCTGCCGCCCAATGCGATAACGCTTTGCCAGCCGGTCTACCTGAATCGCAATTTCAGCCATAGAGCAACACGACCATCGATCAACCTGTGCACTTTCTACACAACCGCACGCACGCTCATCCCGCGCCGCCTAGACTACACCGTCTAGGTGCTGCGTATCCTCCCAGGCACGGACAGGCACGGGGGCCGCCCCCGACGGTGAACCTTGCGCGATCAAGCACTAGGCCACGTCGGCAAAGACCCGTTCCGTCTGGCGGAAATAGAGCACGCCCGCCGCAAAGATCGCGGCCGCGCTCACCAGCCCCGCCGCGAT
>QEUY01000290.1 GCA_003577365.1 Chloroflexota bacterium
TGATAGGCGGGTTTGGCCGCCACGGTGGCGATCTGCTGGCCCGTGGCCTTGTTGCTGGGGCCAAACCACCACAGATAGAAGTCGATCATCCCCTGCGGGTTCTCGGCGTTTTGCAGCACCACGCTGCCGTTGAGCCAGAAGGGCGCGCCCGCCTGGGGGTTGTCCTTTTCGCGGCGGATGTTGATGCCCGTGGTGGCCGCATCGACGCCAAAGGTCTGCTGCGCCATGGTGCCATGCACGTCATAGGAGGACATGATGGCCGTGCCGCCCTTGAGCCAGTTGCCAAAGCTCTCGCTGTGGACGCCGGGCATCAGCCCCGCGGCGACCATCTCCTGCTTCCACTTGAGTGCGGCGATCGAGGCCTCGCCGGTCCAGTCGACCAACCCCTCGTCGGTGAGCGGGGTAGAGGTCGCGCCCCAGATCATCGAGATATGGTCGCACAGCGGCGAACAGGCGGCGTCGAAGGGAGTCCAGTCGGGTGCGGCCTCCTTGATCTTCTCGGCGGCGGCGCGCACCTCGTCCCAGGTCTGCGGCGGCTCGACGCCGGCGGCCTCCAACGGCTCGAAGAACCAGCCGAGCGCCACACTGCCCACATTGCCGGGGATGGTGTACTGCTTGCCCTCATACTTGCTCGATTCCAACACCGAAGGAATGATGGCCGGGATCACCTTGTCAGCGTCGGGGACGGTGGAGACCGCGATCAGGTCGTCGAGCGGTTGGATCAGCTGGCGGCTGACCCAGCTTTCGATGGCCCACGGCCCTTCGATCACGGCGAAGCCATCCCAGATCAGGTCGCCCGCGGCCATGGCGGCCTGGATTTTGGTGTCGGCCGCGCCCGCCGGCTCATCCAACACGATCTTCTGTTCGAACTCGGCGTTCCAGGCCTCCGCCGCGGCGTCGGCGGCATAGGCGCTGCGGATGTCGGGGCGCACCAGGAAGTTGATCTCCTTTGCGCCTTGGGCCGGGGCGGCTTCCCCCGCCGCGCCGCTGCTTGGCGCGGCAGCCGGGGCGGCGCAGGCCGCCAGCAATGCGCCCAAGGCGACGCCGCCGGTCGCCTGTAGAAACTGGCGGCGGCTCAAGCCAGGAGCGGCAGTGCGGGTAGATGGTTGGGACTCCATTGGAACTCTCCTTTTCAAGGTTGGTTCTGGTAACGGTTTTTATGTTCACAGCCGGGCAGAAGAGCTGTCCGGCCATGGGGGAGCGGCATGCTTGTTTGGGTGTGCGTCTGGGTGCACACGGCCTACGCAGACAGGTTGTCGATAGCGGCCTGCATCTCGTCGCGTGCGGCCTGCATCGCCTGCTCGGCGCTGAGGGGATTGCGCGCATCCACTGCTTTTTCGATCCACGAGGCGGCAATGGTGTTCTGCAGCCACCAATAGCGATTGGCCGGGAAGGGCACCGAGTTGCGCACGATCTCCAACGTATCAAGCTGCCATTGCAGGTCGGGGTCGCCCACAATGAACTGATCGTAGGTGTATTGATAGGCCGGTTTGGCGGCGACCGTGGCCGCATACCTACCGGTGGTCTGGTTGGTGGGGCCAAACCATCTCAGATAGAAATCAACCATGCCCTGCGGGTTGACGGCGTTCTTCAGCACCACACAGCCATACGACCAAAAGGGCGTACCCGCCTTGGGGTCGTCTTTTTCACGGCGGATGGGCAGGCCGGTGGCCGACACGCCCACGCCGCGTATCTGCTGGGCGATGGGACCGAGCGCATCCACCAGGTTCATGATGGCGGTGTCGCCGCGCAGCCAGTTGTCCAGGCTTGACGCATGGTCCGCGGGCATCAGCTCCGCGGCGACCATCTCCTGCTTCCAGCGCAGGGCGGCCAGCGAGGCTTCGCCCGTCCAATCGATCAACCCGTCGTCAGTTAGGGGGGTATTGGTCGCGCTCCAGACCAGCGAGATATGGTCGGCCAGCGGCGTCCACAGGGCGTCAAAGGGTGTCCAGCCGGGCGCGGCGACCTTGATCCGCGCTGCCGCCACGCGCACTTCATCCCAGGTCTGGGGTGGCTCCACGCCCGCGGCCTCCAGCGGTTCCCAAAACCAGCCCAAGCTGATGCTGCTGAGATTGGCGGGGATGAGGTATTGGTGGCCTTCGTACTGGGTGACGGCCAGCACCGAGGGGATGATGCCCGCCACCACCTTTTCGGCATCCGGGACGGAAGAGACCAGGATCAGGTCGTCCAGCGGTTGAATCAGGCCGCGCTCTACCCAGTCGGCGATGACCCACGGCGCTTCGATCATGGCGAAGCCGTCCCAGGCTTGTTCGCCTGCGGCCAGGGCAGACTGGACTGTCTGGGCTGCGTCGAGCGCGTCGCCCACGAGATCTTCCAGTATAACCTGCTGGGCGGACTCGGCGTTCCATGCCTCGACCGCATCGTCTATGGCAAAGGCTTCACGCAGATCAGGGCGCACCAGGAAGTGGATCTCCTGCGGCTCCGGGGTGGGCGCGTCGCGATCTGTGCCGAAGCGCAGCCACCTGCCACAGCCTGCCAACCACGCGCCCGCCGTGACGCTGCCGACTGCATACAGAAATTGGCGGCGGCTTACCCTCGGATGGCTGGAGCTTGGGGGATACCGGGTCCTCATGGGATGTCTCCTCAGCCTCGCTGCACATGCGCCAGCAGTTGACCGGGCGTCATGTCCTCGCTGACGCCTTGCAACAGCCGGGCGGCGGACGCGCCGGGCGGCACCGCCCGGCCTACGCCTATATAGAACTGGTTGCGGTCGCGGCGCGTGGGCAGATAGCTCGCAGCCCAGGCGCTTTGATAGCCCAGCCCGGCGCGACGCTGCAAGACCGTGTGCCCATAGATGAAATACGCGCCGTCGATGAAGTCCTGGCGCACAGGCTGGAGCGCGGGCGCGGTGAAGTCGTCGACCAGCTTTTGGCCAAAGCTGTTCATCTCGGTGCCGATGTTGAGCGGCAGGTCCAGGGCACGCGCCAGTTCGACCACCGCATAGAGCTTACGCACCTTCAGCTCGCGCGTGGCCGGGTCCTTGATGTCCCAGTTGCGGTCGGGCACGATGTTAAGCGCCACTGCGCCCTTGCCCACCAGCAGGTCGAGCAGCTCTTCAATGCGCTCCTCGCCGGAGGTCGTGCCGTCCAGCCAGGCGGCGCAGGGCAGCGCGCCGCAGGCCAGGATCATGGCGTGCAGCTTGTCGATGGGCGGGAAGGTGTCATGCCCCGGCTGTACATAGCCCACGCCGCCCTGCTTCATCAGCTTGGCGCGCACCAGGTTCTGAAAGCCGGCGGTGCTGTTCATGGCCGTGGCGACCGCGTCCTCGGCCATCTGCAGCTTGCCCGCCCAAAAGCGGGTGCGCGCCGCGGCGTCGGCATAGTGCGTCTCAGCGGCGCGCAGATAGGCCACGACGATATGGCGTTCGGTGGCGTTGCCCGCAGGCGTCAGGGGCAGCACGTCGGCGGCGTAGTCGATCGTCACCGGCGCAAGATGGGTATTGACCCGTTCGATCAGCCCCTGGTTGCGCGCGGCCGACTGGCCGCGCAGTTCGGCGATCAGCGCCGCGGCCTCCGGCCCCACCTGCGTAGTGGCGAAGCCGATCCCCATGTGATAGAGCACGCCCGGCTCGCCCGGCGAGTTCATCTCGTACTGCTCAAATTCGGGCAGATAGACGCGCGTTTCGATCCCGGCGCTGCCGCGCACGCCGGTCTGGTCACAGGCCGCCAGGAACTCGTCCACCCCGTCGAGCACGTCGAAATCGACAATGCCCATCAACTGATAGCCCTGGCTGCGGCCCAGCCAGGCCAGCCCTGTGGGCGAATAGCCGTAGGCGTTGAACGAGAAAAAGGTATGGCAATGCATGTTTGCCATCTCGGCAGGCGGCACAGGTGCGGTCGGGTGGCGGCGCAGCAGTTCGCCCACCGCCGCGGCGCGCACGTCGGGGCGGAAGTCGTTGAGCTGCGCTTCCAGTTCTGTACGCTCTAGCACATGGGTCATAGCATCCTCCGCGGGATCGTCAAACGGCGGCCGGCGATCTGCCGGCTGTGGCAGGTCAACCGCGCGGCGCTCTACTGGAATCCGCCGCTGGTGGCGCGCAGCCCGCGCGACTGGCGGATCTGCTGCTCATAGCCGCTCGCCCAGTAGGCGGCGATCGGGTCTGCCGGCACGCCGATCTCGCTGCGCACCTGGGCCAAAAGCGGGCGCACGTCGGTGCGGAAGGCGTCGGTGATGAGCTTGTGCGCGGCCAGGACCTCGCCCGCGGCCTGCAGCTCGGCCAGCTTGGCGCGCGGCGCCACCTGCGCCTTGGCATAGGCCTCCTGGCAGTTGAGCACCGACAGGATCATGGGCGCGATCTTGCCCTCGACATTATGCGACTGGTCGATCATATAGGCGACGGCTTGGGCGGTGGCGCGCAGGTCGTCGTCCTGGCTCTGCTCCGCCGAGACCAGCTCATGGTAGATCAGGAACAGCTCATAGGGGTTGACGCTGCCCACGATCAGGTCGTCGTCGGCATATTTGCGGTTGTTGAAATGAAAGCCGCCGAGCTTGCCTTCGTCCAGCAAGAAGGCCACGATCTGCTCGATGTTGACGCCCTGGGCATGGTGGCCCAGGTCCACCAAGACCTGCGCCTGCGGGCCGAACTTGGTCGCCCAAGCATAGGCCGTGCCCCAGTCGGGAATGTCGGTGCTGTAGAAGGCCGGCTCAAAGAACTTGTACTCGATCAGCATACGCCCGCCCGCGGGCAGATGCTCATAGACGGTGCGTAGCCCTTGTTCGAAGCGGCGCTTGCGAGCGCGCAGGTCGTCCTGACCGGCATAGTTGGTGCCGTCGGCGAACCAGAGGCTCAGGGCGTCGCTGTTGACCTTGCGCATGATCTCGCAGCATTCGAGCAGATGGTCGAGCGCCTGCTCTTGGATGGCGGGGTCGGGGTTGCCCAATGACCCCAGGCGATACTCGTCGTCTTGGAAGACATTGGGGTTGACCGCGCCGATGCGGATGCCGCGCTCCTCGGCATATTGGCGCATAGCGGTATAGTCGTCGTCCTCGGGCCGGTCCCACGGGATGTGGATGGCGACGGTGGGCGCGATGCCGGTCAGCCTGTGCACCATGGCGGCGTCGTCCAGCTTTTCGCGCGTGGCGCCGGCCGCGCCGGGCCAGGCAAAGGCCTTGAACCGCGTGCCGCTGTTGGCATAGCCCCAACTGGGGGTCTCGATCTTGTGGTTCTTGATCGCCGTTTTCACCGCCTCCACGTCGATGCCCTGGGCCTCCAGATCGGCGGCCAGCACCTCATAGGCGGTTTGATGAGTAGACATAGCGACAGCTCTCCTTCATCAGGTGAGTGGATGGATCCGGTCGAGGGAAGATGATCGGCGCACCGGCCTATCAAGACCGGCGGCGATGGGAATTGGCTCGAATCTAACCAGCGCACTGCCCGATCCAATATAGATCGAATTAGGGTAAATCGGTTCAGGCAAACAGTAAGCTCTCGACAAGATCGAGCAGCCCCCAAATCTCAACGCCCCTGCGGGGCCAAACCGGTACGCAAGACGCGCTTACGATGTCCTGCGTACCGGCTGCCTCAGCCAGATGGGGCGTAGACTCCCGCAGCCTGCGGGCCAAGCCTAGAAGTTGAAGTCGTCGATGTTGTCGGCGGTGTAGATGAAGGGGTCGCCCAACAGGATTTCGCTGCCCTGCACCTTGAGTTCACCCAGCCGCCCGGCGTTGAGGGTGGTG
>QEUY01000291.1 GCA_003577365.1 Chloroflexota bacterium
CACCAGCAGCAGATAGCGCAGCGCCCGCACCGGCAGCCGCAGCACCACGGCCAGCGTCGGGTCAAAGGCCATGACCAGAAATTCCTTGTAGAAGAAAAAGACGATCCCCAGCACCAACGCGCCCAGCCCGAAGGTGAGCCAGAGGTCGCCCGCCGACACGCCCAAGACATCGCCAAACAGGATGTGCGCCAGGTCCACGGCATAGGTGCGCAGCGTAGAGAGCAGGGCCACGCCCAAGGCAAAGCTGCCCGCAAAGATGATGCCGATGGCAGTATCCTCGCGGATCTCGCCGCGCTGGCTGAGCGCGCCGATCCCCAGCGCGGCAAGGATGCCAAAGCCCAGCGCGCCCACCGCCATCGGCCAGCCGAAGAGATAGGCCAGCACCACGCCGGGCAGAATGGTGTGGGCCAGGGCATCGCCAAAAAAGGCCATCCCCTGCAGGATCACATAGCTGCCCAACACCGAGCAGAGCACGCCCACCATGAGCGAAGCCAGCAGCCCGCGCACCATAAAGCCATAGCGCAGCGGTTCGACCAGCCAGGCCAATAGCTCCCAGTTCAGCCAGTCCATGTGCTTGATCCCCTGATCGGCTTGCCGGCTAACGCGCCATCGGTTCGGGGGCTGCTCCCTGCTCGCTGCCGACGATCTGCGCCACGGGCGGCTCGCCCCCGCCGCAGCAAGAATCGGTCACCAAGACATCGCCCGCGTCCGTATGCACCACATGCAACTGCCCGCCATAGGCGCGGCCCAGGTTGTCGGGGGTGAGCACCGCCGCCGGCGGGCCATAGGCGATCACGCGGCGGTTGAGCAGGATCATCTTGTCAAAGAGGCCGGCGGCCTGGTTGAGGTCGTGGGTGGCGATGAGCACGGTCATGCCCTGGCCGCGCATGCGCGCCAGGATGCGCAGGATCGCGTCCTGGCTGGGCATATCCAGCCCGGCCAGCGGCTCGTCGAGCAAGAGCAGTTCGGCCTCCTGGGCTAAGGCGCGCGCCAAAAAGACCCGCTGCTGCTGCCCACCGGAAAGCTCGCCGATCTGCCGCCGGGTCAGGGCGGACATCTCCACCTGGGCGAGCGCGGCCTCGACCTGCTGCCAATCGGCGCGGCTGGGGCGGCGCCCCAGCCCGATCTTGCCCACGCGCCCCATCATCACCACGTCGGCCACGCTGACGGGAAAACGCCAGTCGATGCGGTTGCGCTGCGGCACATAGCCCACACAGATATGGCCGCGCGGGCCGCTGCCATAGACGCGCACGCTGCCCTGCTGCGGTTTGAGGATGCCCGCCACCACGTTGAACAAGGTGCTTTTGCCCGCGCCATTGGGTCCGACGACTGCTACCTGGTCGCCGCGGGTCACCTGAAACGAGACATCTTCCAGCGCGGGCGTGCCGTCATAGCGCACACTCACCCCTGCCAGCTCAAGGGTGGGCGCGCGCTGGTCATGCACGGCGGGGTGCGTGAAGAGGGTTGGCATAGCCGCTGTCCTTATCTGCACAATCCTTCTACACAGTCTTTATCCACACTAGCCCGCTCGAGACTGGCCCTGTTTGCGCCGGGCGTGTGGCGTCGCCCGCGGCAGCAGAGCCATTGTCTGCGCCGCGGCGCGCGCCATTGTAGCACAGGCCGGTCCGCGCCGCCAATAAATGAGACCAAATCTCAGTTAATCAGCGCAAAACGGCATAGGACATCTGCCCGGTCGACAAGCGCCCTTTGTCAATTTCCGGTTCTGCGCGCGCCATGTATACTCAGAAAGGATGGTTTAGCCGTCTACCCCATGCCGGGCGCACAGCCGTCTGCGACTGCGCCGCCTATTGCTGCGCCTGTTGCTGCCTATGTTCCAACACCCTTTCTTGATCATTCTCATCGCGACGAGGAACAACATGAACAAGCTTTGGATTGGCTGCGGCCAAATCACCTGGAGAAACGTCGAAGAAGCGCAGGTACTGGCCGAGATCGCCCAGGCAGGCTATGCCGGCGCGCCGGCTGCCCCCCGCGACGGGCGCTCACCGCAAGAGACCCTCGACCTCTATGCCGCCTATGGGCTAAAACCTGCTCCGGGCTATCTCAGCGGGCGCTTTTGGGATGCCGCCGACGCGGACGATCTGCGGCAGCGCGCCCAGCACTACGCCGCCTTCGCCCAGGCTGTGGGCTGCAGCGAGCTGTATGTGGCGGCGGGCGGGTTTGACCACTACACCACGGCGCGCGGCTTCACACGCAACCAAGTCGCCGGCCACGTTCACCCCGACGACGCCATGAGCGAGGCCGAATACCGCCAGTTTGCCGACACCCTCAACCGCGTGGCCGAGATCACCCTGGCGCACGGCGTGCGCAGTTGTTTCCACAACCATGTCGGCAGCGTGATCGAGACGCGCGCCGAGATCGACCGGTTGTGGGCGCTGATCGACCCCACGCTGGTCTTTATGGGGCCAGACACCGGCCATCTGGCCTGGGGCGGGGTGGATGTCGTGCCCTTCTGCCGCGACTATGCCGCGGCGATCAAGACCATGCACATCAAGGACATCGACCCGCAGGTCTTGGCCGAAGGGCGAGAGAAGCACTGGGACTATCGCACCTTCTCCGCGCACGGCATCTTTACTGAACTGGGCCAGGGGTTTGTAGACTTCCCCGGCGTCTTCAAGGTGTTGGACGCCGCCCAGTTCGGCGGCTGGTTGATCGTCGAGACCGACGTCACGCAGCAGCCGACGCCGCTGCAAAGCGCGCAGATCAGCCGTGCCTATCTGGCCTCGCTGGGTTTCTAAAGGGAGCCGGCCATGTATCGTGTTGGCATGATCGGCTGTGGCCGCCCGCGGGCGACGGAAGGCGCGACCGGGTTTGGCATGTCGCACGCCCATGCCTATCGTCCGGCGCACCCGCGCAGTGTGCAACTCGCCAATGCAGAGAACCCGCCGGGCGGCGGGTTCTCTGCAGACAAGACAGACAGTTTGGTATGGAGGGAGGTAATAAGCAGATTCGGTATGCGGCGGAACGGCTGCTATGTATTCGTCGGGTTCCGCCACATCTGTGAACATAGTAGCACGAGACGGCGTCAATTGTGCCTGTCAATATGCTGACAAACAATGCCAGGATATGTCAGCAGATACCCTGCCCGCAGCGGCCCAACTTGAGCGAACTCACAGTCATCGCATCAACAGGATGGCATCGTCGGAAAGCCGTTCTCCTTGGCGCAGCGCGGCCAGCCGGTTCTGTGTCACCGGGTCATAAAGACCAACGCGCGCAGCCGTCACCGGTGCGGAGTCGGCAGCCACGCGCGAAACATCCAGGCGATAGATATCGCGCACGCCGTCACCTTTTTGCCAGATCGAGGTGGGACTTTGTCCCTGGTTGGGCAGGCTGTCGCTCTGGCCGACCAGCGAACCCTGGGCATCCAGCCAGTGAACAAACACCGTGTAGTCCTGGGTTCCATCCACCGCGGCCTCCCAATAGAGTGTAAGCGCCGGCGCCGCCTGTGGGCCGTGCCATTCGATCTGGCGAAGTATGATTGCGCTGCCGAACTCTATCGGCGTAAAGGCCGGCTCTGCCGGAGGACGGATCGGGACAGCGGGGCGGACGACCACCCTGCGCGCCAGCGGCGATTCGATGCGCTGCCCGCCCTGGCTGATGGGCAACGCATCGCCGTCGCGCGCACCCGCCAAGACCCAGACGACAAACAGAGCCGCCGTCGGGCCGTTCAACTCGCCCGCGGGCCGCAGCTCGACATGATCGGTGTACACCTCGCCGTCGCGCCAGTCTGCTGTAGGATTCATGCCCAAGCCGGGATAGCTGTTCTGCCAGTCCAACTTGATCCATGGCCCCGCGGGCGCAGGCTGAAGCAACTGCACCGAAATGGTGTAATCGGTCTTTAGGTCGGTCAACGCCTGCCAAGTTAGTGCCACGTCGGCGGGGCGGCCGATATAGAACGGCGGAACGTCGACCGCCAGCAGCGCCACTTGCTCGTCATAGCGCAGCGAGTCCGGGGCTGCGGGTGGAGCCGCGCCGGTGACATGCCGCGCCCTGGGATAGAGCGCGGGCAGCAGCCAACCCACTTGGACGACAGACGTGCCCACCCATAGCCCTAAGAGCGCCCAGGTCGCCGCGGCCTGCCATCTCTGCGGCCACCAGCGGGGGAAACCGCCCGCGACTAACCAGGCGATGCTGGGAAAGGTGAGCGAGAGCAGCCGTCCCTCGGTGATGACCACCCCATGTTGGCGCAGCACCAGCAGCTTGACGGCAAAGTAGACCGTGATCACCGGGACGATCCAGACGGCATGAAGGGCCAAGACCCGCCAGGGGATAGGCCGGCTACGCCGCCGCAGCCCCCAGCCTGCCAGCCCTGCAGCCAGCACCCCGGCCATCGCCCAGTAGACCACCGGGCTGCCCCAACCTCGATCCCCCACACTCCAGTCCAGATTGATCGAACGCCAGTAGCGCGGCAGATGGGGCAGCAGGAGACCGATATCACTGGGACGCAGCGTGCGCAGTTGGGCGAGCGGGAAGCTGCGTTCGGTCCCAAGCGCATCCAGACCGCGGGTGACATTGTAGGCCAACCAAGCCGCCCAGACCGCGCCAAAGACGCCCAGCGCCAGCGCAGCTTGGCCTATGACCAGACCGGCGCGCCCATGCTGCCGCCATTGGGCATAGAGCACAATAGGCAGGGTCAGCAGCAAAAAGATGGCGCTGGCTTTGGTCAATACCGCCGCGGCCAGGATCAGCCCCCACAGCGCAAAGGTCCCTAACCCGCGCCGGCGCGCCATCAACGGCGTCGAATAGCCCAAGAGCAACGCACTCATGGCGGCCACGGGCAGATCATTGCTGAGCGAAGCGCCCAGAAAAAGCGTCATCGGGTGAAAGACCCACAGCCCAACTGCCAGCAGCCGTGCCTCCGGCCTGGGCAGCGCGGCGCTCATCCACACCACGCCCAACAGCCCGATCAATCCAAAGAGCAGCGTCACCGCCCGGCCCACATAGAGGACAGGCAGCGTGGCCCAATCGGCGCGCAGCTTGGGGTTGAGATTGCCGATATGCGTACTGCCAAAATGGGGATTGCCGGGGAGATCACCGTCGAGCAGCGGCTCCGGCCAGGGCCAGGCCGCCAGCGCGGCGACCAGGTAATAGAGTGGCGCTTGATGGCGCTCATCATCACGCCCACCGCGCACCGGTTCAGGCAGCCGGCCCAAGCGGCGCAGCAGCGCGACGACTTCATAGTGCAGCGTCTCGTTGGGGCTGGCAAAGACAGGCAGGCGCACGGCCATCCAGGCCGTCAGGATCAAATAGAGTCCCAGCAGAGCGGCCAATATGCAGCGGTGGAAACGGGGGAGAGGCGTCATGGCGAACCTGTGGCGGGTCTGCTAAGCACTAAAACCCTGTGCTGGCGACTTTGATGTATTCCTTGATCGGCGCATAGCCGGGCGGCGGCTGCAGGATCATCGCCGGCGGCGGCTTGCTTGCCTGCTGCGCCTGTTGAAAGACAAAGAAGTTCCACACCATGCGGCTGATTGACTTCATGGTTGTGTTGCTGGTCTCCCAGTCCATCCAGCCGCGGCGATAGAGGAAGATGCTCAAGACATAAGGGCCGGTTGGCCCCCAGATCAACGCCACGTCGCTGTGGCTTTCATAGGCAAAGCCATGTTTGTGGACGATCCAGGCCGTGTTGGGCCGCGGCAGCCCCGCCCAGATCATCTCCTGGAATTCG
>QEUY01000292.1 GCA_003577365.1 Chloroflexota bacterium
CCAGCCGGCCGCGCCGACCGCCGCACCGGCGCCTGCAGAACCGGCCCCGCCTGCCAACACGCCGACGCCGGAGCCGCCTGCTGCCGCTGGCGCGGTCAACGCCGGCCCGTGTGGCGGCGATGACGGCTGTAAGTTCAAGATCCGCGGCGGGCCGACGAAGCGCAGCAACGGCGGGGGGGAACTGAAGTTCCAGCTTTTCTTCATCCACAGCGGCGTGGACGGCGGCCAGCCGCAGGGCGATTACCGGTTGGGGATCGAGAAGGACGGGCAGTTGATCACACGCTTTGCCGATGCCACCAGCATTGCCCTCAACCGCAACGACGGCCCGATGGGCGCGTATAACTATGAGGCGAAGATCAACGCCAGCGAACTGCCCGGCGGCAGCGTCGCCGGCGCCTACTTCTTCTGGGTGCTGGACGGCAACCGCGAGCGCGACAGCGAGGTCTTCCGGCTGGACCTGGCCCCGGACGAGGGTGAGGTCTGGATCGAGTTTGACCAGGGATAGGCCCGGCGGCGCGGGTTGCAGCCGGAAAGGAGTTTGCATGGCGACGTTGTTGACCACGCTTGGCCCCAAGCGCGCCGACGAGCTGGGCATGATCCTGCCGCATGAGCATATCTTTGTGGACCTGGGGCCGATTGAGGCGGCCAGCTACCGCCAGGCCCAGGCCGCCGAGGTGGTGGCGCTGATGGGGCCGGAGATCGAGAAGATCAAGGCGCAGGGGGTCTCGGCGCTGGTCGAGTGTACGCCCGAAGGCGTGGGGCGGCGGGCCGATATCGACCTGGAGGTCTCACGTGCCACGGACTTCCCGATTGTGCTGCCCACCGGCATCTATCGCGAACCGTGGGTCCCGCAGTGGGCGCAGGACGCAGGCGAAGAAGAGATCGCGGCGTGGATGATCGGCGAGTTGACCGAGGAGATCGCAGGCACGGGGGTGCGCGCCGCCTGGATCAAGGTGAGCGCCGGCGATGAGGGGATCACGCCGCTGGAGGCGAAGATCCTGCGGGCGGCAGCGCGCGCCGGCGCGGCGACGGGGGCGATCATTGGCAGCCACACGATCCGAGGGCGGGTGGTGCGCGAGCAACTGGACATCGTCGAGCAGGCGGGCTATCGCGCCGACCGGTTTATCTGGATTCATACCCAGGCCGAGCCGGACATGGCGCTGCATCTGGAGATGGCGCAGCGCGGCGCTTGGCTGGAATATGACGCCATCGGCAGCGAACAGTATGCCGATGCCTATTTTGTAGATGCAATCCGGCGTGTTCTTGATGCGGGCTTTGGCGACCGGCTGCTGTTGAGCCAGGATCGGGGCTGGTACGACCCCTCCAAGCCAGGCGGGGGGCCGGTCAAACCGTTTACCTATCTGGTCGAGACCTTTCTGCCCAGCCTGCGCGCCGCCGGGTTTGATGCGCCGGCCATCCGCCAACTGACGCACAGCAATCCCTTTGCCGCCTATGCGCGTGAGATCGGTTAATGCCGCGTCTCATCCAGGGTCGGGACAGGCCCCCACGCCTGCCCGCATGCCTATCCGCAGACGGGCCGCCACAGGGGGCGGCATGGCCCACGGGCCGCCACGGGGGGCGACCCCTACTTGCGCGATCAAGCATTAAACAGCTCAATCTGCTGCCCGGCAGAGATAGACCGTAAGGGCGCAAAGAGCGCAAAGAAGAGAAAAACAGGAAAACCGCAGCTACGATCTGTGTCACTGCACAAGCTGCCAAACAATGACAAAACAATGAGAGGACGCGCGCCGAACAGGCTCGCGTCCTCTATGTTATCCGTGTTGTACGATGTGTTGTACGGCGTCTACGGGGTTGAAGCGGCTGCGCGCTCAGCGTGCTAGGCGCAGAAGCGTACCTCTCACGGAGGGTTGTTCGTCATTTTTATTGCTGGGTGGGCGCGTGCCCTCAGTGGAATTGGCCGTCTCACGCTGGGAAGAGGGAGGTTCGCGCCGGTCGGAGGTGACAAAGCCGGAGAAGCGACGGCTGGGGGAGTATGTAGGCGCATAGGTGAGGGCGATCTCTCGGTCGCTGCGCCGGTCGCGGCGCGGTGCTGTGCGTGCTGCTGCCGGTTGGGGCGCGAGCAGGGCGAGCAGCAGGGCAACGGCGGGGAGGATTTCCCGACCAAGACACGCCGGGGGATGCCGCCAGGCTAGGTTGAGCAGGGGCAGTGCGCGAAAACGCATACCGTCTATCCTCGTCCTACGGAATTCGAGAGCGGTGCCGCGTTCAACCCATTGTCTACATACCCTGTGCGCACACTATACACGCGGAGCAAGAATTGAACAAGCAGCTTGATTACAGTCTTTGGGTGGGTAGGACTGCTTGCGTACCGATAGTTGCATGCAATATGAATTGGCATGATTAATTGACAAAATATCGTGATTATGATATGGTGGACGTGTGCTAAATATGTTTCCGGCGTGCTGTTCTGGTTCATCTTGGCGGGGCCGGTTGGTTGGGAAAGGAGCAGTGAATCGTTTCGGGCAGAATTTGTCTGTATGCTACGCCGCCCACTTAGGCGGCGCTAGACCTTACGCCGCCGGTTGCGGTACGGCTACGGCGCGGGGGCTAGACGAACAGCCCCCGCAGCGCATGCGCCCAGGGGCAGGGCTATCAGAAGTGCAGGGGGAGGCAGTATCGGAAATCGTATCGGGCAGAAGATGCGGGCCGGCATAACACAAGCTCACGCATGCTGGCCTGTGGCGGCGCTCGCATTGGTCGTGATGTTGCTCGGCGCGTGGGGGCTGGCACAGGCCGCCGCGCGCACCGCGAGCGAAGCGGCCCAAGACCCGCGCTGGACGCAGTTTACCCAGCAGGCCGCCGGGCTGCGTTCGGATAATATTTGGTCGATCTTGGTCGACGAGAAGGGCCTGTGGTTTGGCGGCGACGGCATCAGCCGGTTTGACGGCGTCTGGGCGACCTATGCGCCGCTGCCCATCGACGGCTCCGAGCAAGTGGGCTTGGTGCAGGCCATGGCGCGCGACGGCGCGCAGGGCGAGATCTGGGCCGCGACAGATGCAGGCGTGGTCTTACGCTGGGAGCAGACGCAGTGGGCGCCGGTGTTCGAACTCAGTTCGGCGATCCACGCGCTGGCGGTGGTGGCGGGCGAGGTCTGGATCGGCAGCGCCGAAGGGCTGTACCGCTATGACGGCAGCACGCCTACGCTGGTCGATGCGCTGGGCCGCCAGCCGGTCTTTGCGCTGCTGGTGGATCGGGGCGTGGTGTGGGCCGGGGCGCAAAACGGGCTGTGGCGTTTCCGTGAGGGGCGTTGGACGCAGGTGGGGCGCAATGAGGCCAATTTCGCCCAGGGCGTCTATGTCCTGCTGGTCGACCGCGGCGGCGCGCTGATCGTGGGGACGCCCTATGGCCTCGGCTGGCGTTTGCGCGAGGGGGTGGCGTGGCAGTGGTTCGAGACGGTAGACGAGCGAGGTGAGCCTGCGCTGGTGCAGGCGCTGGCCGAGGACACGCTGGGCCGCATCTGGGCAGGCACCGACGGTGCGGGCGCGTTTGCCCTGCGTCTGCGCGATCAGCATGTCGACCATGCCGGTTTTACGGGCGACGCCAACCTGACCACGCGCTTTGTGCGCGATCTGGCGGTGGACCGCGACGGGTCGATCTGGTTTGCCACGCCGGCGGGCATCTTCCGCTATCAGGGCCATATGTGGGTGGCGGATGTGCAGGGCGAGAGCGCCGACGATGCGCGCAACCATATCAATGACCTGTTGGTCGACCGCAGCGGGGTGCTGTGGGTGGCTACTGGTGGCGGGGGGGTGCGGCGCAAGCAGGGGCCCGGCGGCCCGGAAACGGTCTACACCGCCGCCCAGGGCGTGACCGACAGCGTGTTGGTGTTGGAGGAAGATCGCCAAGGCGCGATCTGGGCGGGCGGATTTGATGGGCTTTTCCAGTTTGCCGGCGACACGTGGACAACGCCGGTGGCGGCGGCGGATCTCCCCAACCCAGTGGTGACCACGTTGCTGGCAGACAGCAGTTGGCTCTGGATCGGCACCGAGGCCGGGCTGGCGCGCTATCAGGTGGCTACGGGACGGCTGGAAGAGGAGCCAACGCTGGTGGGCCACACGGTGGAGGCGCTGGCGCTGGATACGCTGGGGCGTCTGTGGGTGGGCACCAGCGATCGCGGCCTCTGGCTGCGTGAGGGGGACGCGGGCTGGCGGCATTTTGTGCATGACCCGGCGGACCCCGACAGCCTGCCCGGCGATGTGATCGGGGGCAGCGGGCTGGCTGCCGACCCAAACATCGCGGGCGGGATGTGGGCGATCGTGCGCGACCAAGGGCTGGTACACTGGAACGGGGTACGCTGGCAGCGTGTGGGGGGCATGGGCCGGCTGCCGAGCAATCTGCTCTGGACGTTGTACACCGACCCCAGCGATGGCGCGCTGTGGGTGGGCAGCGAGGCCGGAGCCACACGCTATGACGGCGTAACCTGGGGGACGCTCGGTGTGCAGGACGGGCTACAGAGCGCCTCGGTCTATGCCATCGTACGCACGCGCGACGGCGCCTATTGGATCGGCGGTCGCGCCGGGCTGACCTATTTTAAGCCTGACGCGACCCCACCTTGGCTGGCGCTGGGCGCGCTGACCGGCGAGGTGCAGACGCCGCCCGGCGGCGACCCGCAGGTGACCGTCGGCACCGACGCCGTGATTGAGTTCACCGCCGGCGATCTGCAGACTGATCGGGCCAAACTGGCGGTGCTCTATCGGCTGCTGGGGCCGGGTGTTGCGCCGGAGTGGCAGCCGGTGAGCGCCGAGTATATCACGCTGCATTTTGACCAGCCGGGGGCTTATACGCTGGAGCTTTGGGCGCGCGACCAGTCGTTCAATTACTCCGCCCCGGCCTCACTGCGCATGATGGCCGTGGTGCCGCCGGTGGAGGTCGAAGTGCCGGTGCTTGGCCCGGTGGCGACAGGGCCTTTCCGTGCCCTGGTGATCTTGGGGAGTATTGCGCTGCTGGGCGCGACGTATGTGACGCTGGAGGTGCTCAACAACCGGCGGCGCGGGCTGGAGGCGGTGGCGCGCGCCTATAACCCCTACATCAGCGGGGAGCCTGTGCGCCGTGACGACATGTTCTTTGGCCGCCGCGACCTGGTGCAGCGCATTGTCGACACGCTGCACAACAACAGCATCATGATCTATGGCGAGCGGCGCATCGGCAAGACGACGCTCCTCTATCAACTGGTGACGGTGCTGCGCGAGGTCGACGACCCCGACTATTGGTTTGTGCCGATCTATGTGGACCTGGAGGGAACGCCCCAAGAGGAGTTTTTCCACTATCTGATGGAGGAGATCGTGGTGGGGGTAGAGTCGCTGGAGGGCGCTGCCGAGGAGATCGCCCCCCATCTGGCGGGGCTGCGCGTGTATACGACGCCCGACTCGGCATATTCCGACCGCGATTTCAACCGTGACCTCAACCGCCTGACCCATGTGCTGGAGGCTTACGGCGTGCGCCATGACCCGGCCAAACAACTGCGTCTGATCTTGTTGTTGGACGAGATGGACGTGATGAGCCGCTATGATTCGCTGGTGCAGCAGCAACTGCGGCGCATCTTTATGCGTGAGTTTGCCGCCACGCTGGGCGCGGTCGTCGCCGGCATCCAGATCAGCAAGGACTGGGACCGGGTTGAAAGCCCATGGTATAACCTGTTCAACGAGATTGCGCTG
>QEUY01000293.1 GCA_003577365.1 Chloroflexota bacterium
GCCAGAGTATCACGATAGGCAGAGGTGCAAAAGCCGAGTTTCGGGTTACCGACGATTTGTTTCTATCGTCGCTCCACTGCCTGCTGGAATTTCGTGGTCCCTCGCTATGGGTCAGGGATCTCGGCAGCTCGAACGGCACGCTTGTAAATGGCCGGCGCGTCACGGAGTGCCGCCTCGAAGGCGGAGACCGGATCGACGCCGGGCGAACCAAGTTGGTGGTCTCCATCTCCGGCGATGGACCGGCCGCGGGTGAACTCAAGCAAGCCGTGCTGCGTCTCCTGCGAGCGCAGCCGGGACTCTTCGCTATTCTGGATGCGGCGCGGGATCCGATGTTGCTGGGAAAAGTACGTGCGTTTGGGGAAGAGTTCGACTCGCTGTTCGAAGGCCCGCATGCTGAAGCGCTGGTGGACTTCGCCCCTTACCTGTGTCCCCTTCCGCCCGAAGGCCGGCTGCTTGCCGAGTTGGTGGATAGCGGCTGGGGCAATGCGTGGGGTGTCTTCCTTACTTGCGGGGAGACATTTGCCGCGCTACGGCGGCACTTGCGGCGCTTCCTTACGGTGAAGACTGAAGATGGCGAGAAGCTGTATTTCCGTTTCTATGATCCCCGCGTGTTGCGGATCTATCTGCCGACCTGCAATTCCGCCGAAACCCAGGCGTTTTTCGGGCCTATCGGCTCTTATCTGGTCGAAGACCGCGACCCTGGAAGGGTCATCCGATTTGTGCCGGGCGCGAATGGCGTCACCCGTGAAGTGATCCGGGCTGAATCCGGCCCAGCGCCCGGGAACAGCGAAGAGGGCTCCTGATGCTGGTCATTCGAAACGCTCAGATGGAGGCTTTCAAGAAGCATGCCGAGGAGCAGTTTATAGAGGACATCGTCCGCCATCTGAACAAACACCACCGCGAATGCATCGGCGAACTCCCGGATGTGGAATTGCGTGCTCGCATCGAAAAGGGCCTCGCGCGCGCGCGAACATATGGAATCGGGGGCGGCCCGGGCCTGACAGCATTCGTGGGACTGATGTTTGAGATCGCTCCGAACTTCGACGAGCATCCTGCGATCCATGCTGTTTTAACGGACACTTCGATATCTCCCGCACGCAGGATGGACGAACTGATACACCGCACCTCCGAGGACGATTGGGAGCAGGCGCAGCGACGTCTGCTGGCATGGTGGCGCTGTGAGGCGGTAGACCGGGCCTGTATCCAGGTGACGGCCCCGCGCGACGGCGTCACCCCACGGCCCATCGCTGACCCCGGTTCGGTGGAAGCACGCTGGACCGACCTGGACTATGCGCTGGAAAGCCAGGCGGAACGCATCCGCTGCACCTATTACGGCGGGGAGGCCTTCCCTTTGTTCCATGCCAATCTGGGGCCGGACATCTTTGCCGGCTTTCTGGGCGCGCCCATCCACTTTGCGCCGGATACCAGTTGGGCCGACCCGATCATTACGGACTGGGAGACGCGCCCTAGGCTTGAACTGGATGCTGATAATTATTGGTGGCGGCTGATGATCGACCTGCTCCGCGCCGCTGCCGACGCGGGCCGGGGCAAGTGGATCACCGGCATCCCCGACACGCACGCGGGCGGGGATGCGCTGGCCGCGCTGCGCGGGCGGCAAGAACTCTGCTTTGACCTGATCGACCGCCCCGACGCGGTGCAGGCCGCCATGGCCGAACTGACCGCGCTGGTCGACCCAGTCTACAGCGCGTTCTTTGCCTGTGTCGATTGGCAGGCGAACGGCTCATCGTCGGGCTGGCTGCCCACCTGGAGCACAGGGCGCTGCAATGTGATCCAGTGTGACCTGCTGGCGCTGATCTCGCCCGCCATGGCCGAACGCTTTTTTCTGGACGAACTGGTGGTGCAGGCGCGCTGGCTGGATCAGGTGATCTATCACTTGGACGGCCCGCAGTGTATTAGCCACCTCGACTGGCTGTTAGCGATCCCCGAAATCCGCGCCGTCCAGTGGGTGCCGGGCGCGGGCCAGCCGCCGATGCGGGCTTGGATCCCGCTGCTCAAGCGCATCCAGACGGCGGGCCGGGCGCTGCATCTGACGGTGACCCCGGCGGATATCGAGCCGCTGCTGGCCGAGCTGGAGCCTGCCGGGCTAATGCTCCATACACAGGTTGACGGCGAGGCCGAGGCCAGGGAGTTGATTCGCCGGGTCGCAGCGTGGAGCCGCCGTAGATAGAAGATAGGAAATAGAAGATAGAAGCTAGAAAATAGGAAGATGCAGAGAAGGGTGGCGTCGCATGTGGCGGCGCACCGTCTGTCTTGAATCAGATCATGACTTCATGAGAACTGCATGAGGAGCAACCCCATGAAACCCGTTACGCTTGGCCTGATCGTCGGCAACCGCGGCTTTTTCCCAAGCTATCTGTGCGAGAGCGGCCGCGCCGAGATGATTCAAACCCTAGAAAGCGCTGGCTACAAAGTCATTGCGCTTTCTCCCCAAGACACCGAGTATGGCAGCGTCGAGAGCATCGAGGATGCGCGCAAGTGTGCTGAACTGTTTGACGCACACCGCCATGAGATCGACGGCGTGGTCGTGACGCTGCCCAACTTTGGCGATGAGCGCGCCGTCGCCAACAGCCTGCGCTGGTCGGGGCTGAAGGCGCCGGTGCTGGTGCAAGCCTATCCCGACGTGGTCGACAGCATGACGATTGCCGACCGCCGCGACAGCTTCTGCGGCAAGATGTCGCTGTGCAACAACCTGCGCCAGTATGCGATCCCCTTCACGCTGACCTCGCTGCACACCGTCGCGCCCAGCCATCCCAGTTTCCAGCGCGACCTGGCGAACTTTGGCGCGACCTGCCGTGTGACGCGCAGCTTGAAGGGGCTGCGCGTCGGCGCGCTGGGCGCGCGGCCCACCAACTTCAACACCGTGCGCTACAGCGAAAAGCTGTTGGAACAGCACGGCATCTCAATTGAGACCCTAGACCTCTACGAGCTGTTCGGCTGGGTCAACGCCTTGAACGATGATGACCCGGCGGTGGGCGAGAAGCTGGCCGCGATCCGCGCCTATGTGGACACGGCCAACGTGCCGGAGCAGTCGCTGGTCAAGATGGCGAAGTTCGGCGCGACCGTGGACCGCTGGATGCGTGACAAGGCGCTGTCGGCCTCGTCGATCCAGTGCTGGACGGCGATGGAGGAGTTCTTCGGCGTGGTGCCCTGCACGTTGATGAGCATGATGAGCAACGACTTGATCCCCGCCGCCTGTGAGGTGGACACGATGGGCGCAGTCGCCATGTATGTCTTGGCCCAGGCCAGCCAGAAGCCGAGCGCGCTGGTGGACTGGAACAACAACTATGGCGAAGACCCGGACAAAGCGGTGATCTTCCATTGCAGCAACCTGCCCAAAGACATCTTCAAGCAGGAGGAGAGCGACCAGCCGCTGCATATGTACTATCAGGAGATCATCGCCGGGACGGTGGGCGCAGAAAACACCTACGGCACGATCTACGGGCGCATCAAGCCCAACGCCTTCACCTATCTGCGCGTCACGACCGACGACTTCGACGGCAAGCTGCGCGCCTATGTGGGCGAGGGGGAATTCACCGACGATACGCTGCTCACCTTCGGCGGCTATGGTGTGATCAAGGTGCCGCGCTTCCAAGGGCTGCTGCAGTATATCTGTGAAAACGGCTATGAGCATCATGTGACGGTCAACCCGGCGCAGACCGCACAGGCCGTCTATGAAGCACTGACCAAATATCAGGGCTGGGATGTCTACTATCATCGCTAGATCCCGGGCTTTGGACCCTAGCCCGGCCAAGCACCGTAAACCACGCATCGCCCTCTGGCGCGCAAGGAGAATATGATGAGTCCTAAATATGCCATCGGCGTGGACTTCGGCACCGAGTCCGGCCGCGCGCTGTTGGTGGATGTGGCCGACGGCCGCGAGGTCGCGACCGCGGTGGCCTTGAAGCAGACGATCCCGGCTGTGCTGGCCGAGAGCGGGGTGGACCCGGCAGATGTGATCGGCGTGGGGATCGACTTCACCGCCTGTACCATGCTGCCCACCACCCAAGACGGTACGCCGCTCTGCCAGTTGCCGGAGTTTCGCAACGAGCCGCATGCCTGGGTCAAACTGTGGAAGCACCATGCGGCGCAGCCCGAAGCCGACCGCATCAACGCCGTGGCGCGCCAACGGGGCGAAAGGTGGCTCGACCTCTACGGCGGCAAGATCTCGTCGGAGTGGTTTTTCAGCAAGGCGCTGCAAATCCTCGACGAAGCGCCGCACATCTATCACGCCGCGGGCCGGATGCTGGAGGCCGCCGACTGGGTGATCTGGCAGTTGACCGGGCGCGAGACGCGCAATTCCTGCACGGCGGGCTATAAGGCGATCTGGCAGAAGGGGGAGGGCTTTCCCAGCCGCGACTACTTCGCCGCGCTCCACCCCGACATGGCGGACATCGTCGACAGCAAGATGAGCCGCGATATCCTGCCGCTGGGGGCCAAGGCGGGCGGGCTGACCGAGCAGGCCGCGGCCTGGACGGGGCTGCGGCCTGGCACGGCGGTGGCGGTCGCCAACGTCGACGCGCACGCCACCGTGCCCGCGGCCCAGGCCACCGACCCCGGCGTGATGACGATCATCATGGGTACAAGCAACTGCCACATGGTGCTGGGCACGGAGCGCGTCGAGGTCGAGGGGATGTGCGGCGTGGTGGAAGACGGCATTGTGCCCGGCCTCTATGGCTATGAGGCGGGGCAAAGCGGCGTGGGCGACATCTTCGCCTGGTTTGTGGATAACGCCGTGCCGCCGGTCTATCACGAAGAGGCTAAGCGCCGCGGGCTGCCGCTGCACGCGCTGTTAGAGGAGGAAGCGGCCAAGCAGAAGCCGGGCGAACATGGGCTGTTGGCGTTGGACTGGTGGAACGGCAACCGCTCGACGCTGGTCGATGTGGAGTTGAGCGGGCTGTTGATCGGCGCGACGCTGGCGACGACTGCCCCGGACATCTATCGGGCGCTGCTGGAGTCCACGGCCTTTGGCACGCGTGAGATCATCGAGGCGCTGACGCGCAGCGGCGTGCCGGTCAACCGCATTGTCGCTGCAGGTGGGCTGCCGGAGCGCAACCGGCTGTTGATGCAGATCTATGCGGACGTGACCAACCGCGAGTATCGCATCATCCGCAGCGCGCTGGGCGGCGCATTGGGCGCGGCCATGCATGGCGCGGTGGCGGCGGGTGCGGCCGCGGGCGGCTATGCCGATATCTTTGCCGCGGCCCAGGCGATGGGCGGGCTGAAGGATGAGGTCTACCAGCCCATTCCGGAAAACGTGGCGGTCTATGACCAGCTTTACGCCGACTACAGCACGCTCTACAGCTACTTTGGCCGCGGCGAGAACGATGTCATGAAGCGGCTGCGCGCCCTGCGCCGCGCGGCATTGACAGAGTAAGAGAGTACGCACCGCAAAGTCGCAAAGGACGCAAAGAAGAGGGGTGTAGGTGTCAAGGGGTAGGGGGTAGGGAGTACGGACACGGTATACCGTGTCCGTACACACAGCATACCGTGTCCGTACGGGTCTGTCCTAATACCTCTTGGCACAGCCGTCAAAGGCGGCAACCCCTGGCCCCTCAGCCCTCTCCTCTGGCCTTTTGCGCTCTTTGCGTCCTCTGCGGTTAACTGTCTGGAAGGAATCTTATGCTTGACACATTGAAGGCGGAGCTACACAAACTACATCTGATGCTGCCGGCGGAGAAGCTGGTGACGTGGACGTCGGGCAATGTCAGCGCGCGCGACCCGGAGACAGGGCTGGTGGTGATCAAGCCCAGCGGCATCATGTACGAAGACTTGCGCCCCGAAGACCATGTCGTGCTGGATCTCGAAGGCAACATGATCGAGGGCAAGCTCAAGCCCTCTTCCGACACGGCCAGCCATCTCTATATCTACCGCCAGCGGCCCGATGTCAACGGCATCGTGCATACCCATTCGCCCTATGCCACGGCCTTTGCGGCGGTGGGCAAGCCGATCCCGGTCTATCTGACGGCGATTGCCGACGAGTTCGGCCAGGCGATCCCTTGCGCCGGATTTGCATTGATCGGCGGCGAGGAGATCGGCCAACAGGTGGTGGAACACATCGGCAGTTGCGCCGCGGTGCTGCTCAAAAATCACGGCGTCTTCACCGTGGGCAAGAGCGCGCGTGCGGCGGTCAAGGCTGCCGTCATGGTCGAGGACATTGCCAAGACGGTGCATCTGGCGCTGCAGTTGGGCCAGCCCGACGAGATCCCGGCGGCGGATGTCGAGAAGCTGCATTACCGCTACACGCATGTATATGGGCAGTAGGGGCAGAGGATAGGATTCACCGCAAAGTCGCGAAGCGCGCAAAGGCTAGAGAAGCGGGGGAATAGTACGGACACGATATATCGTGTCCGTACGGCCCACTGCCTACCTATCGACCCGGCAGCCAGTTCGTGATCAGTTGTTGGAGAAGCCAGACTGCCAGCGGTATCAGGAGGGCGGAGGTGAAGCCGGCTAAAGTTCCCGGCTGCCAGGGCCAGGTTGGGAGTTTCGCCACCATCTCCCGTTCGACCATCAGGCTGTCGAGCAGGGTTTTTAGCCCGCCCAGGTCGCCTAAGCTGTCTGCATCCTGATGCCCGTGGATGCGTGCGATGACGGCCTCGATGCGCTGCTCGATGTCCTCTTGGAGACGGGTTTTTTCGCGTGCCAACAGGCGGTGAATACCGGTCAGCGGGAGGACAAAAAAGAGTGCGGCCAGCGGCAAGAACGGCGCCCAGAGTAGGAATAGGTCCTGAGGACGTAGAAAGCCCGCTAACCGAGGACCCAGCGCCAACGACAGCCCAAGGATCCAGCCAAACCCGATACGCATCGTCAGCCGTGAAAAGGCATAGAGAGGGCTGCGGCGGAACAAGTTGACCTGGGTCAACGTACCATGTAAGCGGGTGACAAAGCGCAATTGGCGCACCGTATGGTAGACAAAGGTGCAGAACACCGCATTGGCGATTGCATAGATCGTCTGCGTGATCGGGTGGCGGAGGATGCCGCCGAGGACCGTATCTTTTGGGATGAGCGGCAGGCCCGCCAAGGTGATCAGCACGCCCACGGCCCCGGCCAGCAGGGCAGGCCACGCGGGCAAGGTGGTAAGCTGATAGTGGAGATGCGCGAACTCGTTGCCATCCACCTGGAGCAGCGGGCGAAACTCCTGCAGGGCGCGTCCGGCGGTGGTATCCAAATAGTGCATGAGAGAGACATAGTAGACGACAAACAGCGAGCCATCGACGGCGATGAGCAGAAAATGGCCCTGCGAGTCTGCCTGCGCCAGCCAGCCTAGCCCGCTGAACAGGAGGAAGAGCAGCGCCCAGAGTCCGGCATAGGTCATCCAGACGGGGGCAGGGGCCTTGCGTATCCAGTCAAAGAGATGGTCCAGCCAGCTTGCCGGATAGGGGGGCGCGTGCGGGAGGACGCCGGGCGCGTGATCTTGCGCCGCTGGCCTGTCGGCTAGGTCTGCCATCGTTACCTTGTGATCAGCCGCGGTAGGTTTTCGATCTGTGCCCAGCCTTCATTCTCGGCTACATGCTCGACTTCGATGTCGCTGAAATAGCGGTCGAGCACGGCGGCGCGCTCCATCGCCAGCGGCGGCGAGCAGTAGTCTTCCTCCTCCCAGACGGCGCGTCCGTCGTCCAGCCGCCGCGCGCCCAGCAGACCCTGGGTCAACGCTCGGCCAAAGGGGCGCAGTGTCACAAAGGCGTCTTCGGCCAGCTTGGCCGCCAGTTCGTCCATTCGTTCGGGCCGCGGTGTCGCCCGTACCAGATAATAGGCCATGGTTCCTCCTTACTCTCTACGCTCTTTACGCGGTGCGATCCGCCGCACCCATCCGGTTTGACAACCGTCCTCTCTTACGTAATATTCCTGAAATAGATCCCACCCACGAAGGAATTTTTGTGCCAATGGCTGACCATAGCACGCTGCCGGCATCCTATCCCAAGCTGCGCCCGCTCGACATCCGTCCTCATGCCCACAATGGACAGCCCTATCTGATGCTGCGCGACCCGCTGCAACTCAGCGACCGCCTGCTGCTGCTGCCGCAGGCGATGGGCGCGGTGCTGGCCTTTTGCGACGGCACACATACCCCAGCCGAGATGGCCGGCGCGCTCAGCCATTATATCGGGCTGGCCGTGCCCGGCGAGCTGGTGACACAGGTCATCTTGGCGCTCGACGAAGCCTTGTTGCTGGAGAATGACCGCGCCGCCGCGGCGCTGGCCGAGGCACGCGCCCGCTTCCGTCAAGCGCCCTGCCGCTCGCCGCTCCTGGCCGGCCAGAGCTACCCTGCCGACCCGGATGAGCTGCACCGGCTGCTGGAGGAGTATCTGGCACAGGCACGGCGCAGCCGCAACGGCGCGGGGCCAATTCGGCTGTCGGGCCGGGTGGGGCTGCTCAGCCCGCACATCGATTACCCGCGCGGCGGTGCGGTCTATGCCCAAGTGTGGGACCAGGCCGCCGCCGCGGTGCAGGCCGCCGATCTGGTGGTCATCTTCGGCACCGACCATTACGGTGTCGCGCCCTTTACTCTAACCCGCCAACACTATGCCACGCCGTATGGTATCCTCCCGACTGCGGGCGAGATCGTCGACCGGCTGGCGGCGGTGGTGAACGAGATCGAAGGCGAGGATGCGGCCTTTGCCGGGGAGCTGCGCCACCGCGGTGAGCATTCGCTAGAGTTAGTGGCGGTCTGGTTGCACCATATGCGGCAGCGGCAGCCGGTGGAGGTCGTGCCGATCTTGGTGGGCGGCTTCCATCATTTTATCCACAACGGCGCGTCCCCGGCGCAAGACCCATTGCTGCGCCGTGTGCTGGCGGCGCTGGCCGAAGCCACGCAGGGGCGCAATGTAGTGGTGATCGCCTCCGGCGACCTGGCGCATGTCGGCCCGGCCTTTGGCGGCGAGCCGTTGGATGCCGCGGCCCGCGCCGCCGTGACCGCGGCGGATCAGCAGTTGATCCGGCAGATGGCCGCGGGCCATGCCGACGGCTTTTTTGAAAGCATTCGCCAGGTGCGCGACCGCAACAATGTCTGCGGCGTCGCGCCGATCTACCTGACCCTGCAGCTTTTGCAGCGGCTAGGCGGCGCCGTGGCCGGGGAGGCCGCGGGCTATGCCTCCTGCCCCGCCGACGACCGCAACACCTCGACGGTCACCGTCGGCGGGATGCTCTTCTACACCCCCGGCGGCTGACGCCGCGTGCCGCGTGCGCCAAAACGGCTGGTCTGCCCAACGCTGCTCCTGGCGATAGGCCCAGGCGCGCGCCGCTTGCTGTGCGGTGAAGTCGTGGCGCAGCGCCGCGGCATAGGCAGGCAGGGCGGTTTTGTCCCCATTGAGATGGCAGATGATGGCCGCGGCCGCCACAGCCGCCCAGGTGAAGGCGCGGAAAATCCCCATCGACGAGAGCGGGTCCAGCGCGGCCGCGGCGTCGCCCACGGCCAGCCAGTTCTCCCCGACCGGCGGCTCCATGCGATAGGTGTTAGCTGGGCGCACCAGCGGGTCGCCCAG
>QEUY01000294.1 GCA_003577365.1 Chloroflexota bacterium
CGGTATAGGGGGTGTTGCCGGCTGAATTGCCACAGATGCGGCAGCGCATCGTACTGCACGCAGACCACTCAGTTAAGGTTTTTGTGAAAACTCGGCCCAAGAGGGGCGCGGGCGCGTTGCGCCCGGCTGGGCGATGTGTGGATCGCCCGGCGCTGCCGGCTCGTCGCCATAGACGTGCGTGTGCTCATAGGCGGGCAGCCCGGCCCCACGCAGCAGCGGCAGCGCCGCACACAGGCTGGCCGGCGTCCACAACGGGCCGCCGGCGCGCGTGCGTCGCGCCAGCAGCGCCCGGCGCAGGTCCGCCGCCGACCGTCCGGGGAACCAGGTAAAGGCCTGTCCCACCGTATGCGGCACATGCGAATCGCTGCCGCCCAGCTCGCTCAGGCGCGGGCCGCGGCGGTTGATCCACTGGGTCAGCCGGTTGCTCAAGGTGTTGGTAGGGAAGCCGTTGCGGATCTCGACCCCGTCCAGCGGCAGATGCGCCAGCAGACGCCCCACGCCGGCCATCTTGCCCAGGCTGGCCCAGGCGCTGAAGGGGTGGACGGCGATCGCCAGCCCGCCCTGGGCATGGATCGCCTGCACGGCGGCGCGTGCCGAGTGAAAGGCGGGCAGCGATTTGTGTACAAAGAGCGCCACAATATCGCCCTCGTCGGTCGTCACTTCTTGGCCCACAATGACATCCAGCGGCAGACGCCGCTGCCGCGCATAGGCTTGGGCGGCCAGCCCCCCTTCGGCGGTGTCGTGGTCGGTCACGGCGATGACTTGGAGGTCGGTCTGTTCGACCACATAGTCGACCAACGTTTCGGGTGCGACCGCGCCGTCGCTATAGGTGGTGTGGATGTGGGTATCGGCTTTGCTCTGCATGGTCTCTTTCCGGACTGCGGGCTGTGGTCGCTGCGCCGGGCAGCGTGAGGATGCCACAGCCACGCCAATCTATCTTACTGCATACTTCTCGTTTGTAATCTATCTATTGTCTATCTTTTCTGTATCTTTTCTGTTGTATACCGATGACGCATTCTGTGCAAGATCGGCGCGCTCCCTTGGGCCGCCCCCAAGATACCCCTCCAGCACAGCGGTCGGCACGGCGCCTGTCTGTAAGGCTGTCATCGCCTCTCCGGTTTACGTCATCCCAATCCATAGACCCCCTGTGCAGTAGCGCCGAAGATCCAAATGCCGTCTTCGGCGCTGAAGTGCCCCTGCGGCCAGGCCAGCGCGTTGGCATAGCCCTCGCGCCCGGCGACCGGCGGATAGTCGCTGCCCCACATCATACGTTGTGGGCCAAAGGCCGCATAGGCTTGGTCCAGCAGCGTGAGATTGGTCAAATCCAAGGGAATCGGCGGCGTGGGCGGCATCCGCCGCGGGCAGATCTCGCCCAGCCCATGAATCTTGATGTAGAGATGGGGATGCTGTGCCAGGGCAAAGACCCGGCTGCGGCGATCATAGGGCGCGGCCTCGCCGTCGGGGTGGTTGACGCTGCCCAGATGCTCCAGGATGATCGGCACGCCGGTGATGGCCGCGGCGACCTGGGCAAACTCCGGCGAGGCCAGGCTGGCGGCATCGCCCGCCACGCTGATCGGCAGCCCCAGGGCTTCGGCCTGCCGCCAGAGCGCCAGCGGGTCATCGCCGGGGGAACGGGTGGCGGCGCGCAGCCGCACGCCTGCCGCACCCTGGTCGGCCAACTGCGCCAACCGCTCGCGCGCGTCGGGCCGGTCGCTGTCCACGATCACCACGCCCGCCAAGCGGTCGGGATGGCGGCGGATACATTCAAACTGGTAGCGGTTGTCGCTTTGGCCGAGCATCTGCACCAGCACGGCTTGATCCACGCCGCAGCGGTCCATTTGAAAGAGGAGGCTCTCCACCGGTTCATACCAGATGGGTGAGACGTGGCAGTGGGTATCGACGATGGGCATGGCTTCTCCTGATCGCTGTTTCTGGCTGTTTTTCGGGGTGGGTGCGGCCAGCCGTATTGTAGCGCGCTAGGCCGTGGCGCGCCAACCGAGCCATCCCGCGCCGCCGGGCCGGTTTGGCAACGCAGCACGTTGCCGGTATCCTGGGCGCTGTTCTGCAACTTGACCCGTATGCTGCTGATGCGAAAGGAGGCGACCTACCATGTCCGCAGCGCCACCATCAACCTCACCTTCAACGCCGCCTCTCTCCGGACTTCAGCCGCTTGGCCCGATTTTGATCGGCGATGGGATGCTGCGCCTGCATCATGCGCTGCTCGACCTACTGGCGGCGCTCTCGCCCGGCGACTGGCAGCGCCCGACCGCGGCGGCCCCGTGGACTGTCAAGGACGTGGTCGCCCATCTGCTCGATACCGACATCCGGCGGCTCTCTGCCCAGCGCGATCGGCAGCCTGCGCCGCCGCCGGCGCAGCCGATTGAGAGCTATGCCGCCCTGGTCGACTATCTGAATTGGCTCAATGCCCAGTGGGTAGCCGCGGCGCGGCACATCAGCCCGCGCCTGCTGGTCGAATTTCTGGCGATCACCGGCCCTGCGCTCCATGCGCTGCTCAGCGAGATCGACCCCTATGCCCCGGCGCGGGTGGCGGTTTCCTGGGCGGGTGAGACGACCTCGGCCCACTGGTTCGACATGGCGCGCGAATATACCGAAAAGTGGCATCATCAACAGCACATTCGCGAGGCCGCCGGCGCGCCGCTGCTGGACGGCCCCGAATGGCTGGGGCCTGTCCTGGCGACTTTTCTGCGCGGCCTGCCGCATGCCTATCGCGCCGCGCCCGCCGCACCGGGGACCGCGGTCGTGGTGGAGATCCCCGGCCCGGCAGGAGGGCAATGGACGATTGTCCACGATGGCGACGTTTGGCAACTGTGGGGCGGCGCGCCCGCCCAGGCGGATGCCTGGCTGCGGCTCGATGCAGACAGCGCCTGGCGGCTCTTGACCAAAGGGTTGGCGCCCGCCGATGCCATGGCGCGGCTGCACGTCACCGGCGAGCGCGAGCTGGCGCAGCCTTTTCTGGACATGGTGTCGATCATGGCGTAGACCCACAGCGCCGGCAGCCCATTTGGGATGAGGCTGCCGGCGCTTCCCTCTTGGTTAGGCACGCCTTGGGCTGGCGCGTTTGCTCCTCAGACCGGCTGGCCGGCGTGCGTCGACGGCAGCCAGAGTTCCAGAGCGTGCGGCAGCACCTCAATCGTCACCTCGCCGAAGGCCGGCGAGGTCCACCCCACCGCCGGGCGGATCTCGGCGTCGACATGGAGCGGGAAGCCGGACCAGGCCAGTTGCAGCTTTTGGACCTGGCGATATTGCACGCCGGGCAGCCGATCCAGCGTGCCCGCCACGCCGCGCAGCAGCAGCGGCGCCAGCCGTTCGATCTCCTCGCGCTGCACCAGGGCGACGTCAAGCAGACCGTCGCACGGGTCGGCTGCCGGGGCCAGGTGCAGCCGCGGGCCGATGGCGCGGGTGTTCATGACCTCGACCAGCGCAAAGTCGCCGGTGACCTCTGTGCCGTCCAGCACCATGCGGCAGGGGTAGCTTTGCCATGTGCGCGCCTGGCCCATCAAGGTCGCCAACCCGCGCAGCAGGCTTTTGCCCTGCCCAGGGTCATAGGCCGAGAGCAGATCGGCAAAGAAGCCATAGCCTGCGCCTTCGAGGAAGATATCGTTGCCCCAGGGCGCGCGCATCCGGCCCACGTCGAAGGTGCGCTTTTGCGGCGCTGCCAGCCCCGACAGGTCGCCCGGTTTGATATCCTGAATGCCTAGAGTGCGCGCGATGTTGTTGGCCGTCCCCATGGGGACGATCACAAGCGGCACACGCCCGCCCAAGACGCGGTCGGCCACAGCGCGGATCGTGCCATCGCCCCCGGCGGCGACGACCAGCCCTTGGGCTGTCTCCAAGATGGCGTCGAGGTCTTGTTCACAGGTCGTCGGATGGTGATAGGGGGTATAGCCTGCACCCGCCAACGCCGCCTGAAGCTGCTCCAGTTTATAGCGTTGTTTGCGAATCCCCGACGTGGGGTTATAAATAATATGCGCGTCCATGGGCCTCCCTGATGCCGTGACACAGATTGTAGACAGATTCTGGCTCTCGCGGCTTCGCGTTCTTTGCGCCCTCTGCGGTTCATCTTTTCAATGCGGCTAGGAGGGCTGCATCGACGTGCGGTCTGCCGCTTCGCGTGCGCCCCGCCAGACAAGAAAATAGACCACCGACCCGGCGACCACCGGCAGAAAGATCATGACCACGCGAAAGAGCGCCACCAGCGCCGCCGCCTGGTTGGTGTTGAGCTGCGCCGCCACCGCCAGAAAGCCGACCATGCTGGCGTCGACCACGCCAATGCCCGCGGGCAGCGGCGTAAAGCGCCCCAACAGGCTGGGCACGACAAACGCCAGGAATAGACTCCCGTAGCTCGCCTCCACCCCCAGGCCCCAGGCGGCGAGCACCAAAATCGAAAACTTCAGAAGATGGCTGACCAGCGTGATGCCCAGCGTGGCGGCGAGCAGCGCCGGGGCCATCAGCGTGGGCATCACCTTGGCGAAGTTGTCGAGCGAATGGCCGAGCTTGAAGCGGGCCGCCCGGTTGCGCGCCCAGCGGAAGATCGGCGCGCGCGCCGGCTTCCACCACAGCAGCAGGGCGAGCAGGCCGATCACCGCCAGGCTGATCAACACAGGGGTACGCGCCGGTTCAAACCAGAGCGCGGCCAGGAGCGACCCAACGATGAGCACGGTTTGGTCGAGCAGGCTGGCGGTCACCACCGGCGCGCTGCTGCGCCCAACGTCGGCCCCGGCTTGTTTCATCAGCCCTACCTGGGCGGCAGCGCCGCCGGGCAACATCAGCGCGGGCTGGCCCGCCAGAAAGACCTTCCAAGGGATCTTCCAAGAGATATTCCGATAGACCGCCTGGATCAAGAGTTGAAAACGCCAGCTCTTCAGCAGCAGCGCGGCCAGAGCCGAGAGCAGCATGAGGGGCATGTAGCGCCCGTGAAAGGCGCGCAAGGCGGCCAGCACCTCTCCCCCTTGCAGATATTTGAACGCGGCGACAGCCAGCCCCAAGACGACTGCGGCAGTCAAACCGTACTTCAGATACTTCATCGCTCGTTTGGGTGCTTTCATGTCTGTGTTCTCAGGATAGGCCCATGCCGGTGTGATGATCCAAGAGAGGCCCTGCTGCCGAGTCGATGAACGAGCATGGAAACAGGCTGCATCCGATAGACGGTATATGGGTGCGCGGTATGAACGGGATCAATGGCGGGGCATTTCTGTCTTGGCCGACCCTGCCCTGGCCGCATGGGAGAGCGGCAGGGGGAAAGGCGCGGGTTTGCGCGTCTCCAGAACCTGTTGAATCTGGGCCGGGTGCAGCGTGTTGTCGGCCAGCAACATGCCTGTCTGCGCCAGCACATAGCGCCCAATATCCGCCCACATGCGCATGTGCGACCAATAGCCCGCCAGCCCGCTGCGCTTTTCCGGACGCATCCGGTGGGTGACGCCGGGCCACTCGACCCATTCGACGCGATAGCCCTTGCGCCGGGCGTGCAGCGTCAACCCGACCTCGATGCTCCAGCCCGCGTCGGCGAAGCCGGGTGTATCGGCAAAGCGGCTCCAGCGCAAACAGCGCTGGCCGCTGAGAAAGGGCATGATCTTATGTGGCCAATCGGTGGTGGCACGCCCGCCTGCAAAGAGCGCGATCGCCATCTCACTCTCCCCGGCGGC
>QEUY01000295.1 GCA_003577365.1 Chloroflexota bacterium
GGGGCGCAGCATCGAGGCGGTGATGCGGATCACCGGCGTGCCGCCGTTGGGCCATCGCGCGCCCTACTTCTCGGTCAACGCCACGACGCCCTGGGCCTTCGAGCGCATGGCGGCGCGTGGGCTGGTCTATGACAGCAGCGTCTTTCCCACGCGCAATATGCTCTATGGCTTTCCCGGCGCGCCGCGGCTGCCCTACCGTGTGCCCGGCCATAGTTTGTGGGAACTGCCGGCCTCGACGGTGCAGTGGGCAGGCCGCACTTGGCCGGTGGCGGGCGGCTTCTATGTGCGCGCACTGCCGTATGGGGTGATCCGTGCCGCGCTGCGCCGCTTGCAGCGCGCCGGCGAACCAGCCATCCTCTATGTCCATCCGTGGGAGCTTGACTTGGGCCAGCGTTACAGCCAAGTGACGGCGCGCGAACGGGTGACCCACTATTGGGGCCGCAGCGGGCTGGCGGCCAAACTGGAGCAGATGTTCGACGAATTTTCCTTCACAACCCTGCGCGCCGTGGTGGCCCATCTGGAACAGACGGCACAGCCGGCGGCGACCATGCCCCCGGTCGCAGAAGGGCGGTGGGCGTCATGGTCGTGACCGAACTTGTCCAAGCCGAGCGCGGCTGCTGGGATGCGTTTGTGCAGGCATCGCCGCACGGGCTGCCGCAGCATCTGTCGGGCTGGCAGGATGTATTATCGAAGACCTATGGCTACGACACCTGTTATCTGGTGGCGTGGCGTGCTGCCAACGGCCATGGCCCTGCCATCGCCGGGGTGATGCCGCTCTTTTTGGTGCAAAGCCCGTTGGTGGGGCGCACGGCGATGACCATGCCCGGCGGGCTGTGCGCCGAGGACGAGACCACCGCCGCCGCGCTCTTGGACAAGGCGCGGGAGGTAGCGCGGCGGGCGCGGGCCAAGCGGCTGGTGCTGCATGATACGCGGCAGGCGTGGCCCGGCGGCCTGGCGACAAGCTGTGAGCATGAGAGCTGGCTGGTGGATGTGCGGCCCGGCCAGGAAGCCGTGTGGCAGGGGCTGGATCGCAACATCCGGCGGCAGGTGCGCATGGCGCAGCGCAACGGCCTGACCCATGTGGTCGACCGCAGCGCGGCTAAGCTCGACGATTTCTATCAGGTGTTGAGCCGCTTTACCCACCAGAGCGGGACGCCGGTCTTTGGCCGCAGCTTTTTGGAAAACACCGTCGCCGTCTTTGCCCAGGGCTTCAACATCGTCATGGTCTATCATGAGCAGCAGCCCATCGGCGGTTATTTTCAACTGGAGATGGGCAACACCAATTACGGCGTCTGGGGCGCGACGCTGCATGCGTATCTGGAACTGCGCCCGGTCTATCTGGCCTATTGGGAGATCTTGGCCGACACCATGGCGCAGGGGCTGTACTGGCTGGATATGGGGCGCAGCCCGGCGGGGTCGAATGCGTCGAAGTATAAGGGGCAGTGGGCGACCCGATCCGTGCCGATCTATCAGCAGACCTTGGCGCTGGGCGCGGGTGCAGCGACGAGCGTGGTGCAGCAAGCCAACGCCGATGCCCGTTTTCGCTCCGTGCGCCAGGTCTGGCCGCGGCTGCCTTTTGCCCTGGCCCAGTTTCTTGGCCCGCGCTTGCGGCGGCATGTGCCGTTTGCGTAGGCGAGGCACGGAGCATTCACCGCAAAATATTCACCGCAAAGGGCGCAAAGAACGCAAAGACCAGAGCAGAGATGTAGGTGCGGTTGGAAAACCGCACAAAGCTTTGGTCACCGGTACAGTGTACGGTTTTTAGAGGAACCGAACCTTGTTGATCAATCGGAAACCTAGGTTGGCAAATCAGTCCGGCGGTGCGGTCGCTGCCTCTCCACCTGCCGCGCTGACTCGGAATCAGTGGGTATCCATGCTGCTGCCGGCGCTCTTGATCGCGTGTTGGGGCGCGGTGATCGTTGGGCTGCCCAAGCTGCTGCCTACCCAGGCTGCAAGCTGGCTCACCTACCTGGCGCTCTTGATTGCGCCCGGCTATCTGCTGGGCGACCTGGTGGCGCGGCGCGTGGCGTTGGATCCGCTGGAGCGGCTGGCGCTGGCTTTCCCCATGGGGGTGGCGGCGCTGACGCCGGTGGGCATGGCCGCACTGCTGCAGCATTGGACGGTCGATCAACTGGCGCTGGGCTGGGCGTTTACGTCGGGCGCGATCACCGCGGGCTGGGCGCTGGCCTGGCTGGTCTGGCCGTGCCCACCGGCCACGGCGCGCACCGCTTGGACGCTGGACGAACTACTGCTGGCGCTGCTGCTGGCCGTGGTCTTTGTGCTGCTTGTGCCGACGCTCGACCTGTATAAGATCGACGGCGATGCCTATGCGGTCAACTCGTTTGCCGCCGACGCCCTGGCCGGGCTGCCGCTCAACGCCACCGAGCCGATCTTCGGCACCGGCCTTGGCCCCGGCGTGCGCATGGCCTTTAACCAGTCGCTGCCGATGTCGTATCTCTGGTCCTACTGGTCGGGCATCGCACCGATCCCGTTGAGCGCCATGGCCTCCCGCTCGATGCTGGCGCTCTGGTCGATGCTGGCGACCTATATGCTGGGCCGCGCCGCGGGCATGGGGCTGTCGAGCCATTCCCAGGGGCGGCGCTTTGGCCTCTTTGTCGTGGCGATCCAACTGCTGATCTATGTGGCTGCGCCGTTTCTGCGCGGGGACAATGTCAGCCTCTTCTTTTTTGAGCGCATCACCGCCGACAAATTTATGGTGCCGGTCACGATGCTGCCGGTAGCCTTTGCGCTGGCGATCCGCTTTGCGCGCGGCGGCGCGCGCCAGGTCTGGGTTGCGGCCACGGTGGTGACGCTGGCCGTCTCCGCCATCCACCCGCTGATCGCGGCTATGCTGGCGCTGGCGCTGGGCGCGTTTGCGACGCTGCATTTGGTGCTGGCGTGGCGCGAAGCCGCGGCGCGGTGGCGCAGCCTGGCGTTGGGCGCGTTGGCCGGCCTGGTCATGATCCTGCCGCTGGTGCAGTTGGTGCTGGCGCGCGGCGAAGCGCCCCTGGCCGCCTCCTATCCCAGCAGCCTGGAGGGGTGGCCGGTGGGCCACAAGTCTGTCCCGGCGCTGCCTTTTATTTATCTGCCCACGCTGGATGTCTCCGGGCCGCTGCCCGATCTGTCGCAGTTGAATGCGGCGGAGGCCAATAGCCCCACCGACCCATTTTTGATCTGGCGCTTTGCGGTCAACATGAACCGGCGGCGGCTGCTGCTCTTCGACCTGGATCACTATATTTCGGACCCCAACATCCTGTTGGAGCCGCCCTATCTGCTGGCGATCTTGCTGCTGCCGCTGCTGCTGCCGGGGCTGCGCCGCAACTTGGGCGCCCAGTTTGCGCTGAGTACGGCGCTGGCCGTGCTCTTTGTCATGTTTAATCCCTGGCTGACGCCGCTGATCGGCAGCCTGGTGATGCCTTGGATCCTGTGGCGCTTTGTCTGGCTGCTGCCCTATGCGTTGATCCTGGGCTTGGCGGCTGCGCCGCTGGTCAATCTGATCGGCCAGGCCTTGGGGCGGTTGACCGGGCGCGGTGCGGGGCTGGCGCGCTATGCCCCCTTGGCCACGGTCGTGGCGCTGGCGCTGCTCTTTAGCCCGATGGCCGTGCGCAACATACAGATGCTGCATGAGCGCGCCGCCTATCCCTACTATTATCCCACGCCCGAACGGCTGCTGGCCCGTCTGGATGAATTGACGCAGCGCAACGGTCCGGCCACGGTCTTGGCCGACCAGGACCTGAGCGTATCGATCCCGGCCTATGTCGCCAACGCGCATATTGTGGCGCACCGTGTGCCGACCACCAGCGAGGTCTTTCCGGCGGATCAGCAGGAGGAGGCGCTGCAGGGTGGCCCCCAGCGGCAGCAACCTGGATATTCAACTGCGGCTGGCCCCGGCCTGGTTCGAATGGGTGATGGACGACCAGTCCTATACGCTCTATCGGGTGGTCAAACTGCCCACGGCCACGGCCACGATCCGCGCCAATACGGCCCTGGCCGAGCGGCGCTGGGCTGAAGCCGAGGAGTTGTACCGCGCCGAGCTGGAGCGCGACCCGCAGGGGCTGCTGGCCGTGGTGGGCATGGCCGAGATCGCCCATGCGCGCGGGCGCTTTAACGAATCGATCAACTGGTACGCCCAGGCGCTGGAGCAGGCCGACCTGCCGGTGCTGCATTTCCGTTTGGGCCAACTGCATACCCAACTGGGCCAGATCGAACGGGCTGTGACCGAGTATGACTTGGCGCAGCAGGGCGCGCCGCATGTGGCGCGGTTTCATGTGGCCGCGGGCGATGCCTGTCTGAGCGCGGGACAGGAGGAGTGCGCTGCTGCGCAATATACGGCGGCCATCGACAACCGCAACCTGCCCGACAAGGCTTCGCATCTGATCGCCCTGGCCGACCTGTGGCGGCAGCGCAACCGCACCGACCTGGCGCTGGGGCTGTATGAAGAGGCTGTGGCGCTGCAGCCCAGCCAGGCCAACCAGTTGATGCTGGCGAGCGCCTATTGGGAAGAGGCGCGCTATGCTGAGGCCGAGGCGCTGTTGGGGCTGCTGCGCACGCGCCATCCGCTGTCGGCGGAAGTTTTGGCGCTCTCCGCCGAGGTGCAGGCCAGCCAAGGCCATGTCGACGAGGCCTTGGCCTTCTACCGCCGTGCCATCTGGCTGCAGGAGGTGACGGGGCAGGAGGATGCGGCGGCGCGGCTGGCGCTGGGCCGCGTGTTGCTGGCCGCCAACCGGCTCGACGCGGCCCAGGCCGAGATCGAGCGGGTGCTGGCGCTGCAGCCCAACAACGCCGCCGCCTATGCGCTGCAAGGGGACCTGGCGGGCGCGCGCGGGCTGCCCGAAGAGGCCACTGTGGCCTATCAGAAGGCGTTCCGGCTGGACCCGACCCAGGTGCAGCTTTATCTGGCGTTGAGCAACCAGTTCCGCCAGTTGGGCGGCGAGCAGGAGGATATGCTCAACCTGCTGGAGACCGCGATCCGCGCCAACCCCGACGAGTCGACGCTGGCGCTGGCGCTGGGCGACCAGTTGCAGCGCCAAGGGGAGACGGTGCGCGCCATCGACGCCTATCAATCGGCGCTGGATATGTTTGAACTGGCGTCGCTTTCGCCCAACCTGACCCCGCGCGGGGCCGACACCAGCCGCGCCTACGCCTATATCCGGCTGGCGAGCGTGAGCGAAGACCTGGGCCAGATGGAACCGGCCATGAACTATTACAGTGCGGCCGTGGCCGCCGCGCCGGATCTGCCCTGGACACAGGTCTCCTATGGCGATGCGCTGCGCCGCCGCAATGACGTGGCCGCGGCGGAGGCCGCCTATCGCCGCGCCATTGCCAATGACCCGACCTTTGCCAACGCCTATGTGCAGCTTGCCGACCTGTTGACCGCCAACGGCAATGACGTCGAGGCGCAGGTGCTGCGCAACCAGGCGCTGGATGTCGCCTTTGCGCTGGCCGCCCAGCCGCAGACCTCCAAGTCGCTGCCGGGGTTGAGCAAGGCGGCCCCGATTGGGGAGGCGGCAGGCAGCTTTGATTCTGACGCACCGGGCGGCGCACGGCCAGCCGGCGACGCGCGCAGCGAGGCGGACCGTCTCTTGGGCCAGTTGGCCGGGCAGGATGGCCTCTTTGTGACGGACAATGGGCTGGGCGTCTTGAACCTGTTGACGCGCCTGTCACAGACCACGGGCGCCACCGACCGCGTGGTGGAGTTGTACCGGCAGGCGCTGGAACAGGGGACGCGCGAGGGCTGGTATCCTGTCGTCCTGGCCCAATATTACAAGGGGCTAGGCGATCTCTATCTGGCCCAAGGCTTGCCGGTGCTGGCCGTCGAAAGCTACCGCAGCGCCGTCGCCCAGCTGGCGCGCGCCCTGGAAAGCCTGGGGCAGCGCGACGAGGCGTTGGTGCAATTGGAGAGCGCAGCCCAGGTCGCACCGGGGTTTGTGGAGGCGCAGGTGGCGCTGGCGGCCTTCTATGACCAGATGAACCTGCCCGACAAGGCGCTGGCGATCTATCAGGAGACGGCGGATGCGCACCCCGGCAACCCGCGCGCCACCCTGGCGCTCGCCCAAGCCTGGCGTGACCGCCAGATGTGGGACGACGCCGAGCGCGCCTATCGCCGCACGATCGCGCTGACGCCCGGCAACTCGGAAGCCTATGTCGACCTGGGCGCGCTGCTCATCGACCTGGCGCGCTATGAAGAGGCGCAGCCTATGTTGGCCGCGGCCCTGGAGACCAACCAGGACAACATCAATGCCTATATCCAGATGGGGGTGTTGGCGCAGCGCCAGGGCAACTCTGATCTGGCGCTGGATTGGTTCAAGCGGGCGGTGCGCGTGCAGCCCGACGACCAGCCCACCAGTTTGGTGCTGCTGGACTTGATGCAGCGTTACGGCCATTATGAGGCGAGCCTCACCTATCTGCGCCAGGATCTGGCGGCGCACCCGCAGGATGTCGAACTGCTGCTGCGCCAGGCGCGCGCCCAACGCATCTTGGGCAAGACCGGCGATGCCATGGCGACGCTGCTGCAGGCCTCGCGCTTGAATATTGCCGACAGCCGTTTGTCGGCAGAGCTAGGTGAGCTGTATATTGCTCAAGGCCGGCCTCGGGCCGCGCTGGCCGCCTATCGGCAGACGGTGGCGCTCGACCCCGGCGAGGATGCCTATTATATCCGCTTGGCGTCGCTCTGGCAGTCGCAGGCCGAGTTTGACCAGGCCGAGGCGACGCTGCTCAACGGGGCGCGCCATGCGGTGCGCGTCGCATCCATCCAAGCGGCGCTGGCCGATCTCTATCTGCGCCAAGGGCGTGTGCAGGATGCCAAGCAGTTGTTGGATCAGGCCCTGGTCGAACTTGGCCCGGAGCCGGCCTTGGTGATGGCGATGGGCGCGTTTCACGAAGCGCAAGCGGTGCAGGGAACCGCCGCCGACAATAGCGCCGAAGAGTGGTATACTGACTTTCTGGCGCAGCGCCCGGACAACACGGCGGTGCGCGTGGCGCTGGGCGATCATTATCTGCGCCGCGGCAAGAACGACGATGCGATCGCCGAGTATGAGCGGGCGCTGGCCTTGGAGCCAACCGCAGCCGGCCATTATCTGGTGGCGGCGGAGGCGTATGTGGCGGCCAACCGTTTGGACGATGCCGAAGCGGCGTTGCGTCAGGCGCGGCTGTTGGAGCCGGCTCTGCCCGACACCTATCTGGCCCTGGCGAAACTTTATCGGGCGCAAAGCCGTTTCGACGATGCGCGCGCGATCTATCAGGCGGGGTTGGCAGTTGCCCCCACCGATGGGCCGCTGCTCGTCGCCTATGCCGATTTTCTGTTCGACCGCGGGGAGCAGGAGCAGGCCAAACAGCTTTTGGCCCAGGCCGACCAAGTGGCCCCCACCGTAGCAATGCTTTTGGCGCGGGCGCAGGTCTATAGCCGTTTGGCGCAGAACAACGACGCCTTGGCCGATCTGCAAGCGGCGCGCCAGAAGGAGCCGGGGTCGCTGGATGTGTTGTTGGCGCTGGGCGATCTCTACCGCGCCATGGGCGACAACGTCAACGCGCAAAAGGCGTATGCCGACGCCTCGAAACTCAGCCCCGGCATCGCCGCCGGGCGCGTCCGCCTGGCGCGGGTGGCGCAGTAGGCCGTGGAGGCTGCTTGGCAACTGGGGTGAAGAGCCGGTGGGGAGCCAGTTAACATTGAACCGATCAGCGAGCATTGAATCCCTTGTGAAAATTGAACCGATGTGGAAAGTAAAAGTCCTGTTGTTGATCATGCTGCTGTCGGCGGGCTGCGTGCCTGTGTCGGCGGCCTCGTCCCCGCCCGCGGCCTCGTCGGTGCAGGCCCCCTCCACGCAGGCGCTGCCAGGGGCCTCGTCGCCTTCTTCGCCCTCGTTCTCGGCGTCGTCGCTGGCCGCATCGTGGCCGGGGGCTCCCGACCCGCGGCTGGCCGGGCTGTGGATCGACATGAGCATGGGGCCGCAGGTCGTCGACCTCTATAACCTGGTGGCGACCGATCAGGATATCGCCCGCGCCGACCATGTGAGCATGATCGACCTGCTCGACAAGGTGAAGGTCGGGCGCAAGCTGGTGGTCTTTAAAAACGCCGCCGATGCCGAGCTGTTGGTGCCCCGGCTGGCCGACAAGATGGACATCATCGGCTATAACCTGGAGCATGGCCCCACCAACCATGAGGAAGAACAGGCCGACCCGGTGGGCAGCGTGCAGCGGGTGCGCCGGCTGGCCGACCAGTATGGGTTACAGGTCGCCTTGGGGCCGGACCGCGCCTTTGCGCTGAGCCACGGCGCGGCGATGGCCCCCTATGTCGATATGTTTGTGCTGCAGGTGCAGCGCGCCCAGACCGAGCCGGAGACGGTGCGCGAGTTTGTCGTGCCCTTGGTTCACGACCTGCTGCGCGCCAACCCCAACCTGGAGGTCAGCGTACAGATCCGCACCGAGGGCGATGTCAAGGCGCTGGCCGATCTGCTGGCGATGCTCAAACCGGAGCTGGACGGCGTCTCGATCCTGACCAGCCCAGAGACCGTGCCGGTGGCGGAGGCGCTGGTGGCCGAGCTGCGCGCGCCCGTGACTGAACTGCCCACGCCGCTGCCCCAGAGCACGCCGGCCAAGAGCAGCGCACCTGCCCAGGCGGCTGTGCTGGAGACGCCAGTCCCGGCCATGCGCCGCACGGGCGCGATCACGGCCGCGGTCACCCCGACGGCGGCTGCCGTCACGCTGCCTGCCGCCGCGGACGAGACCTTGGCGCTGCGCACCCTCCTGCTCTTGGCGGGGCTGGTCGGGCTGGGGGTGATCGTGGTGGGGCTGTTGGCGACGGTGTTTATCTATTCCTATCAAAACTTCCGGGCGCGCTAGGCCTATGCCGCCGGTCAAGACTGCGGCCCCTGCGCCCGGCATAGCGGACCCTGTTGCAGCGCCCCATCCGCTGCGCGGCCTTATCCGCTTAGCGCCTGCGCTCAGCTCGCGCAATTTCCGCCTCTTTTGGCTGGGCCAGTTGATCTCGGTGATCGGGACCTCGGTGCAGGTAGTGGCTGAGGGCTGGCTGATCTATGACCTCACCGGTTCGACCTTTTGGTTGGGCATGGTGGGCTTTTTGGCGTTGATCCCGGTGCTGCCGATCTCGCTGGCCGGCGGGGTGTTGATCGACCGCGTGCCGCGACGCAAGCTGATCTTGGCGACACAGGTGGGGTTAATGGCCCAGGCGGCCACGTTTGGGTTGCTGGCCCTGAGCGGGCAACTGCGCCTGTGGCATATCATCGCGCTCTATTTTGTCTTTGGCGCGCTGCTTGCCATCGACCACCCGGCGCGGCGCGCCTTTTTGGTCGAGCTGGTCGGGACGGAGCACCTAGCCAACGCCGTGGCGCTGAACGCCACCGTCTATAACTTCTCCAGCCTGATCGGCTATGCGCTGGCGGGGCTGTTGATCGCGGCGCTGGGCGCGGGCGCGACCATGGTCTTCAACGCCGCCACCTATCTCGCGCCGGTTGTGGCGCTGTCGTTGATCCGGGTGCGCGATGTGGGCGCGGACACGGCCCGCGGCGCTGTGGGCAGACCGTCGTTCACAAGCTCGATCTGGGAGGGCGCGCAATCGCTGCTGCGCCAACCGGCGATCCTGGGCGCGATGACGATCATGGCCGTGGCCGGGGGCATGGCGAACCCGGTCTTTGGCATGATGCCCGCTTTTGCCCAGGATGTCCTGGGGGTGGATGCAATCGGGCTGGGGGTGTTGATGGCGGCGGGCGCGCTGGGGTCGGTGTTGGGCACGGTGGCGGTGGCGCGCTTGGGCAACTGGGCGCGCGGGCAGACCTTGGTGGCGGCAGGGCTGCTGCTGCCCCTGCTGGTGGCGCTCTTTGCCGCCACGCGCCAGCTTTGGGTCAGCGGCCTGGTCTTGGTGGCGCTGGGTGCGGTGCTGCTCGTCGTGCAGAGCCTGGCGATCACACTGGTGCAGTTGCACATTGCCGACCGGGTGCGCGGGCGGGCGATGAGCATCTACAGCCTGCTCCATGCCGGCTCCGATACGGCGGGCAATATGGCGGTGGGCACGGCTGCGGTGGTGTTGGGGCTGCCCTGGGCGCTGGCCGCGGGCGCGGCGCTGGCCGCGCTCTATGTGCTCGGCCTGCGTCTCTGGCTGCCCGCGATGCGCGGGCTGGAGTAGGCGCAGCCTATGGCCGTCTCTCCTCGTTTGGCCCGCCCTCGGTTTGCCCGTCATGTGCCGCCCACGGCGACCCCGCTGCGCTGGCAGGAATGGCAGGCCGGTCTGCACCCGGCCCAGGATGCGCTGGCGCAGTTCCGGCAGGCGCTGGCCGCCTATTTGGGCGTTCCGGACTGCTTTTTGGCGGCGTCGGGGCGCACGGCCCTTTTCCTGCTGCTGCGCACGCTGCGCGACCTACCCGCGCTGCACGGGCGCAGCGAGGTGATCCTGCCCGCCTATACCTGCCCTGCGGTGGCGAAGGTGGTGTTAGATGCCGGTCTGACGCCGCGCTTGGTGGATATCGACCCACGCACCCACGCCTATATAGCGGGTGGGCTGGCGGCGAAGGCCGGCGCGGCCACGCTGGCGCTGATCTGCGTGCATCCTTATGGGCTGGCGCTGCCGGTCGACGAGGCCATAGCCGTGGCGCGGGCGGTGGGCGCGGTCGTGATTGAGGACGCGGCCCAAGCCATGGGGGCGCGCCGCGCCGGTCGACCGGTGGGTACGCACGGTGATTTTGGGCTGTTTAGCTTGGGGCCGGGCAAACCGCTCTCTACCGGCGGCGGCGGCGTGGTCTGTGCGCGCGATGCAACCCACGCCGCGGCGCTGGCGCGCACCTGGCAGACGCTGGCGCAGCCCGGCATCGCCGCGACCGGCTGGACGCTGGCCCGCTTGGGGCTGTTCAGCTTGGCCTTTCATCCGGCGGGGTGGTGGCTGGCCTCCAAGGCGGGCGCGCACAAGGCCGGCGACCATGAGGCCAGTTGGGGCTATGCGCTGCGCGGGTTGGCGGCGTCGCAGGCGGCGGTGGGGCTGCGGCTGCTGCCCTCGCTCGACGCCATCAACGCGGCGCGGCGCGCCCGCGCCCAGGCTTGGCTGGAGCAACTGCAGGGGCTGCCCGGCGTGCTCTGGCCTCCGGCGCAGGGCGCAGACGAGGGGGCGATCTATCTGCGGCTGCCGCTTGTGCTGCAGGATGCCGAGCGCGCCGGCGGCTTGCAGGCGCGTTTGGCCGCGGCGGGGATCGGCGCGGGGCGCATGTATCGCCGCACGCTCGACGAGATCTTCCCCACGCTGCGCGGCGCGGCCTACCCCGGCGCAACCCAGGTGGCGCGCGGGCTGCTGACGCTGCCCACCAACCACTATGTCGACGGCCACGATATCCGCCGCGGCGCGGCGATTCTACGCCAGGCGCTGGCGC
>QEUY01000296.1 GCA_003577365.1 Chloroflexota bacterium
ACCGTCTTCGGGCTAATGACCAGCCGCTGCGCGATCTCACGGCTGGTCATGCCTTCCGCCGTCAACGTCAGCACCTCGCGCTCGCGCGCCGAGAGCACATCCTCTTCATGGGTCTCCGGGCCGCTGCGCTGCAGCACATCATGCATCAAAAAGCGCGCCAGGGTCGCATGCAAAAACACATTGCCCTGCGCCACCACCCGCACCGCCGCCACCAGGTCATCCGGCGCAGCCCGCTTCGGAATATAGCCCGATGCGCCCGCATCCAACATCTGGAAGAAGTACTGCTCGTCCTCATGCATTGTCAGCGCCAGCACCGCCACATTAGGCGCGACCTCCTTGATCTTGCGCGTGGCTTCGATGCCGCTCATGCCCGGCATCGCCACGTCCATGATCACGACATCGGGCTGCACCACACGCACCGCCTCCAGAGCCTCAAGACCGCTGCCCACCTCAGCCACAATCTCCATATCCGGCTCGGCGGCGAACAGCATCCGCAGCCCGGCGCGCACAATCTGGTGATCATCCACCAACAGCAGGCGAATCCGCTCGCTTGCCATTCTCTCCCTCCTCTGTAGCGTGCGTGCCGGCCGGCGCCGGCTGCGCCATGCTGGGCCGCACAGGCATCCGCACCGTGATATCCGTGCCGCGCCCCGGCTGCGACCGGATCTGCAGCTCGCCGCCCAGCAACTGGGTGCGTTCCCGGATCCCCACCAGCCCCCAGCCCGGCGAGCGACCGCCCATCACGGCCTCGGCGTCGAACCCGATCCCGTCATCCGAGATATAGATCACCAACTCCTCAGGCGCAATGTCCAGCCCCACCTCAATGTTGGACGCGTCGGCATGTTTGGCGATGTTGGTCAATGCCTCCTGGACAATGCGGAAGAGCAAGGTCTCATATTCAGGCAGCAGCCGGGCCATCTCGCCTTGCACGTCAAAACGCAGCGCGATCTCCGGGTAGCGCGCCTGAAACGTGCGGATATACCAGCGTAGCGCCGGCACCAGCCCCAACTCGTCCAGTTGCGGCGGGCGCAGGTCCTCGATAATGCGGCGCAGCTCGACCATCGCATCGTTGGCAAACGACTGGATGGCGCGCAGCTGCGCCGAATGAGGCAGCCCATGCTCCGCCAGCGCGTTCTCCAGCCCGCGCAGCCCCAACCCAATTGCGCTCAGCGACTGGCCGGTGGCATCGTGCAGGTCACGGGCGATGCGCTGGCGTTCCGCCTCCTGCGCGCCCACCACTTGGTACAGCAGTTCACCCAACACGCGCTCGCGCCGCTGGGCATCCTGATACAGCCGCGCATTCTCAATCGACAACCCCATCTGTTGCGCGATCCCAGAGAGCAGACGCACGTCGGCCAGCCCCAACGGCTGCGTAACCCCCTTCGCCCGCGCCAACACAATCGCGCCGATGGCATCCTGCTGCGCCGCCAGCGGCAGCGCAATGGTCACGGTCGGGCTGATATGCTGCCAGCATTCCTTGCCCACCAACACCGCATCCAGGTCGATCTCGATCACCGTATCGTCGGCGTGGCGGCACAGCGCCCGTCCGGACTGTAGAGCGCGCCGCCCCAACTCCCAGGCCAACGCATAGCGTCCCCCCGGCACAAGCGGATTCTGCATGGCAAAGCCTGTCTGCGCCGCCACCGCCGGCGCCACATCTGTTGGCGCTCCCAACAGAACCATGCCCGCATCGGCAAAGCCAAGATTCTGCACAACCTGGCGCAGCGCCTGTTCCAGCCGGCTGGATAGGCCGACAGGCGCCGCCAGCAGATTCGACAGGTCCAGCAGCAGCGCCAATTCGCGCGCCCGCGCATGCAGTTCCTGGTTCAGGCGTTCCGTTTCCTGCAAGCTCTGCCGCTCGATGGTCAACGCGCGCTCCTGCGCCGCCAGTTGCGTCTGCATGGCGGCATCCAACCGTCGTTGATTTTCCACGCCGAACGCCTGCAGCGCACGCAGCATAGAGAAGGTCAACACCAGCGCCGTCAACCCACGGAAAAGCTGGATCGGGATGCCAAACCAGAGCAGAAACAGGCCGCTGTTGAGGACGCCGCTGGGTGGAATCGGCGACGTGCGCACAAAGATCTGGCCCACCGCGCCATAGAGAAAGAGCGCCGTCGCCGACCAAACCAGATCCTGCCCAAACTGCGGCATGTCAAAGCGACGAAACGTGCGCTGCTGCACCATCAGCGCCCAACAGCCCAAGAGCGCGCCCGGGATCCCCAGCACATAGCGTGCCAGAACATCCGCTGCCGCCAAGGTCTCCGGCGCTGCAAACCCATAGACGCGTCCCGCTGCTGCGCTGGCGCCCGCCCACAGCACCAACACGGCGACGACCACCGCAACCACAGGCCAGCGCCGCGCCGCTGGCCCCACCAGCAGCAGCACGGCGAAATAGACCAACATGGCAAACGACCACGCCAGCACCGCCAGCCGCAGCCACTCCTCCGCCGCCGCTGGCGCCACCCCCGTGCTGCGCAGCCGGAACTGCTGAAACATCTCGATCCATTCATGCGTCGCGTGGAGCAGACCAAACGCGCTCAGCGGGCGGATGGCCTCGACAAAATGGAACTCCGACTCCTGGCGGCTTGCCAGCGCCAGCGCCACGCCCAGCGTGTAGAACGCCAGCCCGTAGAAGAAATAGACCAGCAGCAGGTTCGCGATCAGCGCCTGCGACACCGCGTTCACCGTTAAGCGCCCCTCGGCGCCTCGCCAAGCCGGCGCTCGATCTCCCGCTCGCGCACGCCGATCAAAAACAGCAGCCCATCCAGCCCCAGATTAGAGATGGCCCGCCCCGCCTTTTCACGCACAATCGGCTTGGCGTGGAACGCCACCCCCATGCCCGCAATCGTCAGCATCGGAATATCGTTGGCGCCATCCCCCACCGCAATCGTCTGTTCCAACGACAGATGCTCCAGCTCGGCGATCTGGCGCAGCAGGCTGGCCTTGCGCTCGCCATCCACGATCTCACCCACCAGCCGCCCCGTCAGCTTGCCGTCGACAATCTCAAGCTGATTGGCAAACATATAGTCAAAGCCAAGCTGCGCCTGCAGCCTGCGCCCAAAGAAATCAAAGCCGCCCGACAGAATACCCAGCTTATAGCCCAACCGCTTCAAAGTCGTCACCACCCGCTGCGCGCCCTCCATCAACGGCAGCGTCTCGGCTACCTGCGCCAACACAGCCTCGTCCAGCCCGGCCAACAGCGCCACGCGCCGGGTCAGGCTCTCCTTGAAATTCAGCTCGCCGTGCATCGCCGCCGCCGTGATGGCGGTGACCTCGTCACCCACCCCGGCGATGCGCGCCAGCTCGTCGATCACCTCGACCTGGATCAGCGTCGAATCCATGTCAAACACAACCAGCCGCCGGTTGCGCCGGTAAATATCGTCCAGGTGGAACGAAATGTCCATCTCCATCTGCTGGGCGTGATCCATCAACCGGCGGCGCATGACCTGTTCGTCGGCCAGATATCCGCTCACCGAAAACTGTACACACGCCCTGGGCAGCACATCAGGCCGGGTCAGAGAGGCGCGTCCCGACAAACGGGTGATCACGTCAATGTTTAGCCCAAACTCGGCGCACACCGCGGCCACCGCTGCGATCTGCCCCGCATGCAGCCGTCGCCCCATCACCGTGACGATCCGCCGCTCCTTGCCTTGCTCGTCGACCCAACGCTCATAGTGATCCAGCGGCACCGGCGTGGCCCGCACCTGCACGTCCAGTTCATGCGCCACGAACAGCAGATCCTTGATCGTCGCCGCCCACACCGACGCGTCGGGCACGGCGACCAGCACCCCCAGCGCCAGATAATCATGGATCACCGCCTGCCCGATGTCGAGCACCCGAACGTCGTGTTCGGCCAGCGCGCCCATCAGCCGCGCGCTGAGGCCGGGCCGGTCGCGACCGGTCACGTTGACCAACACCACTTCTTCAAACTCCGCAAACCCGCTGCTGTCGTGCCCCATCGCCTACGCTGCCATCAACGCCTGAATCTCCGCCATCTGGTCGCCGGAGAGCGGCCCAAAGCGCAGCGTCCCCGCATTCTCCTCCACCTGCGCTGCCGTCTTAAACCCTGGGATGGGGATCATCGCCGGGCTGCGCGCCCACAGCCAGCCCAGCGCGCCCTGCGCCAAGCTCCGTTTGTCCGCCGTCAAGATTTCGCGCAGCGCGCCGAGCACATCCAGCCGCCGCGCCTGCTCCCCACCCTGCAGGTCCCAGCCATGCCGCACATCGTCCGCCGGCAGCGTCGACGTATGCGAAAACTTACCCGTCAGCAGCCCCTGAGCCAGAGGGCCGCGCACCACGCTCGCCAGCCCCGCCTGCTCACAGACCGCCAATGTCTCGGCGTTGCCCTCAAACAAGTTAAACCGCTGCTGGATCGCGGCACAGTGTTCGCCGCGGCTGAAAGCCGCCGCGCGCGCGGGGTCGTCGGTGCTCCAGCCATACCAGCGGATCTTGCCCGCGGCGACTAACTCCTCCAGCGTCTCCAACACCTCGTCGACGCGGTTCAAATCATAGTTGCCGATGTGAAACTGGTAAAGGTCGATCCAGTCTGTGCGCAGCCGCCGCAGGCTCGCTTCGCAGGCACGGCGGATATGGTCGGGGTCGCCGCTCGCGCCGGTGATGCGCCGCGTCTGTTCGTCAAACAGATTGCCAAACTTGGTAGCGATCACCGCCTCGTCGCGCCGCCCCGCCAGCGCCTGGCCCAAGATGCGCTCGCTGTGCCCGCAGCCATAGACATCGGACGTGTCAAAGAAATTGATGCCCAGCTCCAGCGCCCGCTGCAGCGCCGCCAGCGAATCCCGGTCATCCACCTGGCCCCAGCCGACCGGCTGGTCACCGCGCCAGAACGGCCCGCCGATCGCCCAGCACCCCAGCCCCAACCCGTTGACAAGCTGCCCGCTTCTGCCCAACTGCCGTTGCATCATCCCCAACCCCATTCTAGTCCCCAAGCGTTATCCGCCCTCGCCCAGCCCAGCCGCACAACAGACAGCCAAGTCGGCCTGATGGTCGATGCCCCAGCGCCGCCGCCGGCGCGTCTTTGCGATCCGCCCAAGCGCGCCGCGCACATCGCCCGCGGCCAGCCCTCGCCCCAGCCACCAAACCGTAGAGACCACATCGCGCAGCGCCATCAAGTCGGGCAGCGCCGCCACCTCGACTGCGGCCAGCCGTTGCACCGCGCCATAGCCGTCACAAAACGCAGCCGCGCGCCCCAGCGGACCGGGCATCTCGTCCACGCGCATAGCAAAGGTCAACCCCGCCGCCACGTCCATGGCGCGCACATCCGGCAGCGCCATATCAAAATCGACCACGGCGGCCAGCCGCCCCCCCACAAAAAGCGTGTTCGAGGGCGCATAGTCGCCGTGGATCACCTGCTGCGGCAGGCGGCGATAGACGGTATCCGCAAAACGCGCCAGCCGCCCCACTTCGCCTTGCCACCAACGCAAGTCATCCTGCGCAACGCCGGTGTCCTCTATCCCCAGCACGGCCGTATCCAACCGTTCCGGCTGGGGCAGCGCCGGGTGGACACGCCCCAGGTCGCCATAGCCGTATAGCCCCGGGCGCGGCTCCCGTGGATAGTCCGCCAGCGTCCGGTGCAGATGCGCCAGCGCCGCGCCGATCTGCTCCAGGTGTCCCAA
>QEUY01000297.1 GCA_003577365.1 Chloroflexota bacterium
ACGCTTCCGTCCTGCCGCGCATCGGCGGTTGGACTGTTTGATCGCGCCGGGTTCACCGTCGGGGCCGCCCCCCGTGGCGGCCCGTCTGTAGCACCGCCCGGACAGGCACGGGGGCCTGTCCCTACGGTACGCACTCCTGTAGGGTGCCACCCCCTGTGGCGGCCCGTGTGCGGACAGGCGCGGGGGTCTGTCCCTACAATTAGTCAGACGAGGCAATGAAAACCGCCGCCAACCCAGCCGGATTGCTGTGACACGCTAGCCGGGATACAATACACATCGGCGAGGAGGCTGATGTGTCCCCAATTGATCTGGTGCTGATCCATGCACCCTGATCCATGCACCCAGCGTCTATGACTTCCGCGAGCGAGCGATCATGTATGGGCCGATCAGCGATCTGATCCCCTCGTCGCCCGTCTTTGAGATGTATCCGCTCGGCTTTCTCACCATGACCAGCTATTTGGAGGAACGCGGGCTGGAGGTGCGGATCGTCAATCTGGCGCTGAAGATGATGAACGACCGGCGGTTCGACGTGCCGGCCTTTCTCGCCAAGCTCCACCCCAAAGCGTTTGGCATCGACCTGCATTGGCTGCCCCACGCCCACGGCGCGCTGGAGGTCGCCAAGCTGATCAAGGCGATCCACCCGCAGACGCCAATGATCTTCGGCGGGCTGTCGGCCACCTATTTCCACCGTGAACTGATCGCCTATCCCCAGGTGGACTATGTGCTGCGCGGCGATGCCGTCGAGCCGCCGCTCTATGACCTGCTGACCGCGCTGGCGGCAGGATCGCCGCTTGACCAAGTTCCCAACCTGACCTGGAAGAGCGGCGGCCAGGTGCGCGTCAACCCGCATACCTTCCGGCCCGATAGCTTAGACTATGTTGACCTGCGCCCCGACCGCATCGGCCAGATGGTGCTGCGCTATCGCGACCTGGAGGGCGTGCTGCCCTTTAACGGCTGGTGGCAGAACCCAATTACGGCGGTCTTTACGGTCAAGGGCTGCGCACATGGCTGCATCACCTGCGGCAGTTCGACCAGCGCCTGCGCGGTCTTGGGCACGCGCATGCAGCCGGTCTTTCGCAGCCCGGCCAACCTGGTCAAGAACCTGCGCGACATCAGCCGCTTTTCGCGCGGGCCGATCTTCCTGGTGGGCGATCTGCGCCAGGCGGGCGACGCCTATGCCCATGAGGTGCTGCACTTGCTGCGCCAGGCCAAGATCAAAAACCAGATCGTCTTCGAACTGTTCGAGATGCCGCCGCTAGACTATCTGCACGCCATCGACGCCGCGGTGCAGAACTGGAGCCTGGAGCTTTCGCCGGAGAGCCACGACCCGGTATTGCGCCGCATCCAGAATGAAGCAGTCGACGACGCCAACGCCGAGATGGAACGGGTGATCCAAGAGGCACTGGCGCTGCGCTGTCACCGCATCGACGTCTTCTTTATGATCGGGCTTTCCGGCCAGACGCGCGAATCGGTGATGGAGACGGTGCGCTACTGCGAGCATCTCTTCCAGATCTCAGACAAGCGGCTCTCCTGTTTTATCTCGCCGATGGGGCCGTTTCTCGACCCCGGCAGCCGCGGCTTTGAGGAGCCGGCGCGCTATGGCTACCGGCAGTTTGCGCGCACGCTGGAAGAGCATCGGCAGTTGTTGGTACAGCCTTCATGGAAACAGATCCTGAGCTATGAGACGGCCTGGATGGACCGTGAGGCGATCGTGGCCGCGACCTATGACGCGGGCGAGGCGCTGAACGCGCTCAAGATGCGCTATGGCCGCATCGACGCGGCGCAGGGGCAGGCCGTCGCCGCGCGCATCGCGCAGAGCCGGGCGCTCAAACAACAGCTGGACCGGCTGGAGCAGGGGGGCGCGCCGGACCCGGGGCTGTGGGCTGCGCTGCAAGGCGAGATCCACGCCTTCAGCGTCTCCACCGTGTGCGACAAGCGCGAGCTGTTTTGGCGGCGACATCTGGTCAACTTCCGGCTGCGCGGCATCCTGTGGATGGTGGGCGGCTATCTGGTGGGCCTGCTGCGCCGCCTGCGCCGGCGCACGCCCTAGCCCCCTGAGCGTTCCGGTTGGCAGGCCAGGGAGCGTGTTGTATAATCGAAGCTGCTTGGCCCAACACCTCAACCCACCTCCAACCTCCTTTGGGGAGTCCCGCCCACGCTAGAAAGGGTGGTCGCGTAGATGAAAGTCATCCAGGTCGGCATTGGCGGCATGGGTAACGCTTGGCTGCGCGCCGTGCTCGATTCGCCCAATGTCGAGTATGCCGGCTTCGTCGAGATCAACGACGCCATCGCCGCCGAGCAGGTTGAACGTTATGGTCTGGACGGCAGCAAGATTTTCAAGTCGCTGCCCGATGCGCTGGCCGCGGTGCAGGCCGACGCCGTGATCAACGTGACGCCGCCGCAGTTTCACAAGGAGGTTTCGATCACCGCGCTGGAGGCCGGGCTGCCCGTGCTTTCGGAAAAGCCGCTGGCCGACAGCTTTGATGCGGCCCTGGCGATCGTCGAAAAGGCCAATGCTACCGGGCTGCTGCATATGGTGGGCCAGAACCGGCGCTATATGGTCGGCCCGCAGACGCTCAAACATGCCTTGTCGCTGCCGCAGATGGGCGCGATCGGCTCGGTGGCGGTGGAGTTTTTCCGCGGGCCGCACTTTGGCGGCTTCCGCGACGAGATGCCCTACCCGCTGATCATCGATATGTCGATCCACCATTTTGACCTGATGCGCTTTTTCCTGGAGCGCGACCCGGTCAACGTCTTTGGCCGCAGTTGGAACCCGCCGTGGAGTTGGTATAAAGGCGATGCCTCGGCCTCGCTGACGCTGGAGTTTGCGGGCCGCCAGTTTGTCAGCTACGCCGCCTCCTGGTGTTCGCAGGGCCGCGAGATGAGCTGGAATGGCGAATGGCGCTTTGAATGCGCCAACGGCACGGTGGTCATGCGCGACGACGACCAGGTCTATACGCAGATGCCCGGCCAAGAGGAGGTCTTGGTCGAGCCGGTGCAGCCCGCGCGCTTGGGCCAGCCCTATCTGCTCCAGGAATTCTATGAGGCGGTGGTAGAGGGTAAACCTCCCGTCACCACCTGCCAGGATAATTTGAAATCGCTGGCGATCGTCTTTGACGTGATCAAATCGTTTGAGACCGGCCAGGTCGTCAAAAGCTCGGCATAGAGCACAATCAGACCAGACAAGAGGAGTTGCATCATGCCAAGACCCGTAACCTTGTTTACTGGCCAGTGGGCCGATCTGCCTTTGGAAACGGTGGCGCAGAAAGCCAGCGCGTGGGGCTTCGATGGGCTGGAACTGGCGTGCTGGGGCGACCATTTTGAGGTCGACAAGGCGCTGGAAAACGACAGCTATGTGCGTCAGAAGCGCGACCTGCTGGAGAAGTACAACCTCAAGTGCTGGGCGATCAGCAACCACCTGGTCGGGCAGTGCGTCTGTGACCCGATCGACAATCGCCACAAGTCGATCCTGCCCGACCGGCTGTGGGGCGACGGCGACCCCGAAGGCGTGCGCCAGCGCGCCGCCGAGGAGATGAAGAACACGGCACGCGCCGCCAAGCTCTTCGGCGTGGATCGTGTCAACGGCTTTACCGGCTCCAGCGTGTGGGCCAAGCTCTATTTCTTCCCGCCCACCAGCCAGGCCGACATCGAGGCCGGCTATCAGGACTTCGCCGACCGCTGGATTCCCATCCTCGACGTCTGCCAGGAGCAGGGCGTCAAGTTTGGGTTGGAGGTCCACCCCACCGAGATCGCCTATGACATCATCACCTTTGAGCGCGCCATCCAGGCGGTCAACGGCCACCCGGCCTTTGGTTCTAACTTCGACCCCAGCCACCTGATCCACCAGTTTGTGGACCCGGTGGAGTTTATTATGGCCTTCCCCGACCGCATCTTCCATGTGCATATCAAGGATTCGCGCGTCCAGTTGACGGGGCGCAACAGCATCCTGTCCTCGCATCTGGACTTTGGCGATTATCGCCGCGGCTGGGATTTTGTCTCGCCGGGTCACGGCGATGTGCGCTGGGACCCCATCGTGCGGGCGCTCAACCGCATCGGCTATCAGGGGCCGCTTTCGATTGAATGGGAAGACAGCGGCATGGATCGCGAGTTCGGCGCGCCAGAGGCATTAGCAGTCGTGCGTAAGGCCGACTTTGCGCCCTCGTCGGTGGCCTTTGACGCCGCCTTTGCCCAGAGCTAAATCCAAAGGAGCCGTATCATGAGTGAAGGGTCGGGATTCACCTCCATGGCCGATGCCCGTTCCACGGGCGAAGTCCCGGTAGTGGGCGTCGGCATGTTGGGCTATGCGTTCATGGGCAAGGCCCACAGCAACGCGTTCCGCACGATTCCCTACATGATGTACCCGCCGCCCGCCATCCCGCGCATGGTCGCCATCGCCGGGCGCAACGAAGAGGCCGTCCGTGAAGCGGCGCGGCGCTATGGCTATGAACGCTATTACACCGACTGGCGCAAGATGCTGGAGGACGAGGCGGTGCAACTCTTCGACAACGGCGGCCCCAACGACGCCCACGCCGAGCCGTCCATCGCCGCGGCGCAGGCGGGCAAGCACGTGCTGTGCGAAAAGCCGCTGGGCCGCACCGCCGAAGAGTCCAAGCAGATGCGCGATGCCGTGATCAAGACCGGCGTCAAACACATGGTGGCCTTCAACTATCGCTTTGTGCCGGCCATCCGCCAGATCCGCAAGCTGGTGGAGAGCGGCAGCCTGGGGCAGATCTATCACTTCCGCGCCGTCTATCTGCAAGAGTGGATCATGCCGCATTACAATACGCCGTTGATCTGGCGCTTGCAGAAATCGTCGGCGGGCAGCGGCGCGCTGGGCGACCTGGGCGCGCATATCATTGACCTGGCGCGCTATCTGGTGGGCGAGATCAGCAGCGTCAGCGCCATGACCAAGACCTTTATCCCCGAACGGCCCAAGCTGGACGGCAGCGGCATGGGCAAGGTGGACGTGGATGACGCCTTTGCCGCGGTGGTGGAGTTCGACAACGGCGCGCTGGGCACGCTGGAGGCCAGCCGCTTTGCCGCCGGGCGCAAGAACGGCCAGGTGCTCGAGCTCAACGCCGAGAAGGCCACGATTCGCTTTAACCTGGAGCGGATCAACGAACTGGAGGTCTTTTGGATCGACGACGAACCCAAGGAGACGCGCGGCTTCCACAATGTGCTGGTCTCCGAGCCGTACCATCCCTGGTGGGAGAACTGGTGGCCGCAGGGCCATATGATCGGCTGGGAGCACACTTTTGTGCATGAGATCACCCATCTGCTCGACTGCATCGTCAACGACAAGCCGGTGTCGCCCATCGGCGCGGACTTTGAGGACGGCTATCGCGCCGCCGTCGTCTGTGACGCCGTGCTGGAGTCGGCAGAGAAGAAACGCCAGGTGGATTGTAAGTACGAGTAGCAAGTACGAATAGATCGAACCCAGGACGTCCACCCCATCACAGCCGCGCCCTGGTATCGCCGTGTGCGGCTGTGATGGGGTCGTCAGCCCCCTTGCAGGGGGCGCTGCTTTTTAGCCCGGCGGCTTTAGCGCCGGGGTCCGAGCGCGCGGAGCAGCACAAACCAGGAGCTAGACCATGAAAGGCGGCGTGTTCGCCGTCGTCTTTGGCGCGCTGCCCTTTGAAAAGATGTTGGACTATGTACAGTCGGTCGGCGTCGAGGCCGTGGAGATCGGCTGCGGCGGCTATGTGGGCGACGCCCACTATGATGAGACTGCCGGTAGGGGCGACGCGCTGGTCTTTTTCTAGAAAACTCATTCCGAGCGGGCGGCCTGAATGGCGTTTTCCACCACGCGCAGCCGGTGAAAATCGAGCAGCTTGAGGTAGTGCGCCGCGGCCTGGAGCATCGCATCCTGAGGGA
>QEUY01000298.1 GCA_003577365.1 Chloroflexota bacterium
CGGTTGACATAGGCCTGCACGGTCAGCCCCTTGGGGTATTGGGGCGCGTGCAGCGTCAGCCGCCAGTAGGGCAGGAAGATCGAACTGACCAACAGGATCGCGGCGGCGATGAAGAGCAGCGTCGGGATCATGTAGCGGGTGCGGTTGGCGCGGATTTCATGCGCGGGGACCCGCGGCCCCAAGATTTGTTCCAAGTTGTCTGCCATCATGGTACTCTCCTTGCGTATGCAGCCTGGTGGGGCGTGGCATCCCGCGCCCCACCAGGTGAAAGCTGTCTGACCTTACGGCTCGACCAGCAGATAGCCCATCATCTCAAGGTGAAGGGCCGAACAGAATTCGGTGCAGTAGAAAGCATAGGTGCCGCTCTTGTCGGCGTCGATCTCGAAGCTGACCGTCTCGCCCGGCTCGATGCTCAGGCTGATGTTATAGCCGCCGAGCTGGAAGCCGTGCGTGGCGTCGTGTGCGGTCTCGATGTTGGTGATGTGCCAGGTGACGTGGTCGCCTTCCTTGATCTCCACATGTTCGGGGGTCAAGTGGGAGCGGACGGAGGTCATGAAGATCTCGACGTTGTTGCCGTCGCGCACGATCTTCTCCTCGCCAGGCTTAGTGGCATAGGGGGACGGCGCTTGGGCAATCGGGTCCCAGCCGACTTCAGGATAGGTGTTCCAGGCTTGGATTTTGTCAGCCTTGATGATCTGGGCATAGTGCGGTTCACCGACGCCCATAGCCATGTCGTAGATCACCTGGAGCTTGTCGCCGGTCAGGTCGAGAAGCTGGAGGTTCTGGGGCAGCAGCGGGCCAACAGGCGCAAAGCGATCCACAGCCCATTTGTTGAGCGCCACCAGATAGGTGCCGTCGGGGTCAACTGTGTCGCCTTCGGCAGCGGCGATGTGGCCGACGTTGTATTGCACGGGCAGCTTTTCGACCAGCACCCAGTCTTCGGGGTTGTCACCGCCGACCTTCCACTTGGCGATGGCGCTGTCGAGGAAGAGGCTGGTATAGGCAAAGCCTTGGTTGTCGAACTGCGTGTGCAGCGGGCCAAGCCCCAACTCGACCTGGGCATGATTGACTGCGTCGAAGTTGAGCACCGGGAGGCCGAACGGGTCCGGCTCCCAGTTCTGGTCGGCGATGGCCTTTTCGATCTTCTCCATTGAATAAATGGTGACCTGCGGGTCCAGCTTGCCGGCGGCGACGATGTACTTGCCGTCGGGGGTCACGTCGACACCGTGCGGGCTTTTCGGTTCGGGTGCGAAGTAGAGGATGCCTTCGGCGACGGCGGTGTCCATGCGGATCACGGGCATGCCGTTGATCTCTTCGGTCTTGCCGGCCTTATAGGCTTCCTCGGCCCGCTGCCAGTTGAAGATATGCAGGTAGTCCATGTCGCGCTGGCTCACGCCGGCCTCGAAGGGCGGGTTGCCCTTTTCGATGCCGCCGGTGGCCATCTCGGTGTTGATCGAGTTGCAGAAGGCCCAGCCGTTGCTGACCAGTTTGCCGGCATCGCACAGGTCCTGCCAATAGGGCGGAACTTCGATGCTGAAGGACTGTTCGGGGTCGAGCCGGCCCTTATCGCGGTCGAATTTCCACAGGGTGATCACGCCGCGATACTTCTCTTGATACTCGCTGATCGGGGCGTATTCCCAGCCCAAGGGCGTGGCATACTGCGTGCCCTGGATCACATACTCGGTGTTGGGCGTGACGAAGGTTGACCCGTGGTTGCTGATGATGTTGGGATCCTTGAGGATCTGCTTGGTCTCGAAGTCGCGCAGATCGATCACGGCGGTGCGGGCGTTGGCCTTGTCGTTGATGAAGAGGAACTGGCCGTCATAGTCGCCCTCGGTCTCGCTCAGGGCAGGGTGATGGGTGTCGCCCATGCGGATTTTGCGGCCGTCGACGTTGCCTGCGTCCAGCATCTCCTCAATGTCCTTGGCGCCAAAGCCGTAGCCCTGCCAGGCTTCGGGTGTGAAGACGGCGATGTTCTTGAGGATGCGCATCGAGGGCAGGCCAATGGCGAGCACCTGACCTGAATGGCCGCCGGAGGCGAACATGATGTATTCGTCCCATTTGCCGCTGGGCATATAGGTCTTGAGCGCGGCGTTGATGTCTTCCGGTGAGAGGCCGCGGCTGGACGCGATCTCCATGGCCGAAGCAGGCAGTCCGGCTTCGGGGCTGACTGCTTCGGGGGTGGCTTCCTTTTTGCGGCCACAGCCGGCCAACACGCCGACTATCAGCAGCAAAAGCAAGGCTAGGGTTATACTGCGTTTCATATGGGTCGTCTCCCTAGGTAGTTGAAGGTATACAGTGAAAACAAGCGTGATACAGGCAGCCGGATTACGGCTTTTCCTCAGATGGCTTGCGATCCAATGGTTTGCGGGCCGGTGGCTTGGCCAAAACGATCAGAAATGGCAGGGCGATGGCATCCTCCGGGCAAGCATCTTCGCAGGCCGTACAGTAGGTGCAGAGTTCGGGATAGAGCAGGACGGCCTTGCCATCCACCTGGCCCAAAGCGCTGGTCGGGCAGAGATCCACGCAAAGATGGCAGCCTGTACAGCGGTCGTGGTCAATCTGGGGGAGTGGGTTTGCAGTCATTATCTCTATCCGTTTTTCTTCCCGATGCGTACTGGCTTTGAGAATAGCAGCGAGGTGGACGGTCGGCTGCGACTTAAGTCTCATGGGGTCGAGGGACGCGGGCAACAAAAAAGCCCCGCCGTTGCCGGACGGGGCCAGAGGGTGCGCGGGGGGCGAGTTAAGGAGCTACTGGCAGGATAAACAGCTCTGTGCCAACGCCGGTGTCGGCCTGCCGGATTTCGCCGGTCTGAGTTTGACCGGCGGAGACGGGTGTGACGGTCGCCGCGCCGAGCGGCAGGGCACGGCCCAAGGCAATGACGATACCCAGCGCGATGAGGGTCCAGATGATACGCATGGCCCAAATACCCTTGGCCGACAAAAGATGCATGATGGCTCCTGATACAGAAAAGAACGGATATAGCTGCCGTGCGCGACAAGAGGCCCATATGGGCCGGCAATGGAATGAATGTACGGAATAAACTTACAATAGCCGGATTTTGTTAACGAATCTTGATCGAATTCGGACGATTAGGCTTCGGCTTCCTCGGCGAGCCGGTCGGGGTCAAGGATCACAATGCGGTGACGGTCGAATTCAATGATGCCGTCGGCGGCCAGGCTGCGCAGGGCGCGGCCCACCACTTCGCGCACCGTGCCCAGGTGGCTGGCCATCTCTTCTTGGGTCAGGAGCCGGGCGACTTCTTCGTCTTGGCTTTGCTGGGCTTGTTCGAGCAACAACCGGGCCAGCCGCCCGCGCACATTGCGCATCGACAGGTCTTGGACGATGCCCACCAGGTGGCGGGCACGCCGCGCTAGGCTCTCGATCAACGCCCAGGCCAGGCTTGGGTAGCGCGCCGTGATCGCCTGCAGGTCGCGGCGGCCCACGCGCAAAAGGGTGACATCGCTGTGGGCAATGGCCGTGGCCGGGTTGGGGCCGCCATCCAACGCCGAGACGTCGTTAAACGTATCGCCCACATGTTGCAGGTGCAGGATATATTCGCGCCCATCTTTAGAGAAGCGGCTGATTTTGACTGTGCCGGCTGCGACCAGAAAGAGACCTGCGCCCGGTTCGCCTTCGAGAAAGATGACTTCCCCGGCGGCATAGCGGCGCATTGAGGCCGCCGCTGCGAATGTACGCACGATCTCTTCGGGCGCATTTTCTAACCAGGGGACGGCGCGCCAAATCTCTTGTTGGGCCTCGCCGCTGACAGGCGAATGGACGGTCTCTACCATGGCGAGGTGTATTGTACCACACAGCATAGGCAGTGGGCAGTGAGAGCAGAAGCGGAATATCTCACTGCCTACCTATCCACTCCCCATCTGGCAGACGACACCGTTCTTGGGGTAGACTGGAGGGCGGCGCGGGCTGGAGCCGTGCCATCATGTGGGGCGAGCAGCCCCTTGCCAGGATGAGGAGGGATGATGCGGGTATTGGTGATCGGCAATGGGGGCCGCGAGCATGCGCTGGCCTGGAAGATCGGCCAGTCGCCGCGGGTGGCGCAGGTGTGGGTCGCGCCCGGCAACGGCGGGACGGCCCACCTGCCCAAGTGTGAGAATGTGCCCATCGCCGCCGGCGACCTGGCGGCGCTGCGCGATTTTGCAGTGCAGAACCAGGTGGATTTGACCGTGGTGGGGCCGGAAGCGCCGCTGGTCGAAGGCGCAGCCGATCTCTTCCGGGCGGCGGGGCTGGCCGTCTTTGGCCCCAGCCGGGCCGCGGCGCAGATGGAAGGCTCCAAGGCGTTTTCCAAGGCGTTTATGCAGCGCCACGCCATCCCCACGGCGCAGGCCGCGACCTTCGACGATTTTGACAAGGCGACGCGCTATTTGCGCGGCTTCGACGGCGCGCCGGTGATCAAGGCCAGCGGGCTGGCCGCGGGCAAGGGCGTCATCCTGCCCAACACGCGCGCCGAGGCGGCGGCGGTCTTGCAGACGATGTTGCTTGAGGGACAGTTTGGCGAGGCGGGCAAGACGGTGCTGATTGAGGAAAAGCTGGAAGGGCCGGAGCTCTCGGTGCTGGCCTTTTGCGACGGCAAGACGGCGCGGCTGATGCCCGCGGCCCAGGATCACAAGCGGCTGATGGACGACGATCTGGGGCCAAATACAGGCGGGATGGGCGCATTTGCGCCCTCGCCGCTGGCCTCGCCCGACCTCATGGCCGAGATCGAGGCGACGATCGTGCAGCCTACGCTGGCCGGGTTGGCCGCCGAGGGGATACCCTATGTGGGCGTGCTCTATGCAGGGCTGATGTTGACCGAGCAGGGGCCAAAGGTGCTGGAATATAACTGCCGGTTTGGCGACCCCGAAACGCAGGTGCTGCTGCCGCTGCTGGCAAGCGATCTGGTCGAGGTGATGCTGGCCTGTGTCGAAGGGCGGCTGGCCGAGGTCGAACTGGCGTGGCGTGACGAGGCCGCGGTGACGGTGGTGATGGCGGCGCGCGGCTATCCGGGTGAATCCGAAGCGGGCGTGCCGATTACGCATATCGACGCGGCGGAGGCGACAGGCTGTCTGGTCTTTCAGGCCGGGACAAAATGGAAGGATGACCGGCTGTTGACCAACGGGGGCCGCGTCTTGGCCGTGACTGGGGTGGCTGCGAGTTTGCCGCAGGCAGTTCGCAAGGCCTATGCCGGAGTGGGTGTGATCCACTTCAACGGCGCACAGTATCGCAGGGATATTGGGAGGCAGTGGGCAGCAGGCAGATAGGTAGAGGATTTACCGCAAAGGATTTACCGCAAAGTACGCAGAGGACGCAAAGATCAGAGAAAGTAAAGAGAGCGGGGATCGCAGCGGCGGCATCGTAGGGACAGGCCTCCGCGCCTGTCCGTGCGCGCGGTAGACGGGCCTGTCCGTGTATTGCGGGCCGCCACGGGGGGCGGCATCACCCACGGGCCGCCACGGGGGGCGGCCCCTACAGATTCTTTCTCCTCTGCTCTTTTCTGGCCTTTGCGTACTTTGCGGTGAAATCTCTCTGCCCCTACTCCCCGACCTGCTTGGCGTAATGCTCTTGCAGCGAGCGCACCGCCAGCTCGCGCTGGCGCATGGCGCGGATGCCGTTGACCGCGGCCTGC
>QEUY01000299.1 GCA_003577365.1 Chloroflexota bacterium
CCTGCGCGGCGGCCTGCGCCACCTCGTCCATCAAGGCGGCGGGGTCAAGCCCCTTCTCGGCGCAGGCCTGGCCGACGCTGATCTGCCCACCGCAGCAGTAGTCGATGCCATATTTGGTGAAGACATCCGCCGCCCGATAGTTGGCGGCCACCACCGCGCCCACCATCTGGTCTGTAAACGAGCCTGAAAGGTTCGTGTTGTGCCCGTTACTTTGCATTTTCTGCCTAGTCTCCTTTGCTGGGGACTCTATCGAATGATGTTCCCTGGCGATAGTTCCTTGTGATATTTCTTGGGAGGGCAGCCGGCGTGCATCAGCGCGCCGCAGGCCCCGCTCCACCCCTAGCCTATCCGAATATAGCGGGCCTGTCTTTGCGCGCGCGCAAAGATCACCCTCGATATACGCTGTAGAGTGAGAGGGATCACGGTATGAATGGCTCACATGCGCACAGTATGGGAGCACACAGGGTAACACAAGCAACAGTCATGAGTGGAAAGGCGGATTTTGATGGCTCCAAGGCTCAAATATGCAGAGGCCGCGCCCGGCGCGGTGGAGGCGATGTCGGGGCTGGAAACCTATGTGCGCCGGAGCGGGCTGGAACACAGCTTGATCGAGCTGGTGAAGCTGCGCGCCTCGCAGATCAACGGCTGCGCTTACTGCATCGACATGCACACCAAGGACGCGCGCGCCGCAGGTGAGACCGAGCAGCGGCTCTATGCACTCAGCGCTTGGGAGGAGACGCCGTTCTACAGCGCGCGCGAGCGGGCTGCCTTGGCTTGGGCCGAGGCGGTGACGCGCGTCGCCGATGGGCATGTGCCCGACGCAGTCTATGAACAGGCGCGCGCCCAGTTTGGCGAAAAGGAACTGGTCGACCTGACCATGGCGGTGATCGCCATCAACGGCTGGAACCGGCTGGCGATCAGCTTCCGCACTGTGCCGGGAACCTATCAGCCCGCCCAGCGCCGGCGCGAGACAGAAAAGGAGCGGGCCTAACATGGCGGAATCCGTCTATCCGACTGTCACCAGGGAACTGTCCAGCAAGCGGGCGGCGCTGGCGCCGGAGACGCACGACGCGTTTGTGGCCTTTAGCCGCCAAGTCTTCGCCGACGGCGCGCTGCCCGAAAAGACCAAACACCTGATCGCGGTGGCGGTGGCGCATGTCACCCAGTGCCCCTACTGCATTCGCGGCCACACCAAACAGGCGTTGCGCCACGGGGCCACCCAAGAGGAAGTGATGGAGGCGATCTGGGTCGCCGCCGAGATGCGCGCCGGCGGGGCCTATGCCCATGCCGCGCTTGCTATCGACACCATGGAATCCATGGAGAAAAGCGCGACGGGGTGAGATCGCCTACAGCGTGCCCCACGCGCGCCCTGCGCAACACCCGCCGCGCGTGGGGCGCGGCCCTGGCGTCGGATTGGGCTGGTTGCGGTTTGCCAGGAAAGGAGCGATACCCATGATCCAGATCAAACGCGCCTACGATCCCGCCGCGCCGGATGACGGCACGCGCTATCTGGTGGATCGGCTGTGGCCGCGCGGCGTCAAGAAGGAAGAACTGCACGTCGACGAGTGGATCAAGGAGGTCGCGCCCAGCACCGCGCTGCGCAAGTGGTTCGGCCACGACCCGGACAAATGGCCGGAGTTCCAGAAACGCTATACCGCCGAACTGGAGCAGAACCCGGACGGCTGGCAGCCCATCGCGGACGCGGCGCGCAAAGGGCGCGTGACGCTGGTCTATAGCGCCAAGGACGAGGCGCACAACGACGCCGTCGTCCTGAAGTCGTATCTGGAGCGCAAACTCGCCGGGCGCGCCTAGCCTTCCTGGCGCAGGGCCGCCAGACCGGCGAAGGTCTGCGCCAACTGGAGATGGAGCGGCGCAAAGAGCGCATAGAGCTGATCGTACAGCGCGCCGTGGGCGGGGTTGGGCGCATAGACCTGCGCCACTGGGAAGAAGTCCGGCGTGGCCGCGTAGTCCGCAAACCAACCGAGGGTTTGCCCGGCGATCAGCGCCGCGCCGCGCGCCGCGGCGTTGCCTGGGTCGGCGACCACCTGTACCGGCGCGGCCAGCACATCGGCCAGGATCTGCGCCCAGACCGGCGATTTGGCCCCGCCGCCGACCAGCAGCAGCGGCCCCCGCGGGCCCGGCGCGCCCGCGGGGTAGAGGGTGTCGCGCAGCGCGCGGTAGGCCAGCGCCGTCCCTTCCATCACCGCGCGCGCCAGGTCGCCCGCGCCGGTCTGCGCCGAAAGCCCGATAAAGCAGGCGCGGGCGTCGGGCGCGCTGAAGGGGGATCGCTCGCCCGCCAGATAGGGCAGATAGAGCAGCCCGTGGCTGCCCGCGGGCGCGGCCGCGGCCAAGCGGTTGAGCAACTCATAGGTCATGCCCGGCCCATCTGCCGCTATATCCAGGACGCCACGCAGCCATTCCAGGTTGCCGCCCGCAGTCAGCATGGGCGCAACCTGGATCACCTGGGCCGCGTCCGGGTGGCGCAGCGTAAAGATGCCCCGCTCCGGGCACGGTTCGGCCTGGGCCAAGGTGGAGGCCAGCCAGCCGCTCGTCCCCAGGTAGCCATAGAACCGCCCTGGGACCCCCGCGCCCACGCCGACGGTCGTCGCGCCCAGGTCGCCCACCCCTTGCAGAACCGGCGTGCCCGCGGGCAGACCGGTCGCTTGAGACGCGGCGGCGCTCACCGTGCCGACGGGGTCGCCGGCGCGGCGCAGCGTGGGCAGATAGGCGGGGTCCAGCCCCATGGCGCGGATCGCTGTCTCCTGCCAGCGGTTGGCGCGCAGGTCGAGCAGCCCGGTTGTGGCTGCCGTGGTGTAATCGGCGGTGCGCGCCCCACACAGCCGCCAGGTGATATAGTCATGCGCGCCCAGCAGCAAGGTCTGGGCCACGGCCAGCCGCGCCGGTTCGGCGCGTGCCAGCCAGAGCCACTTGGCGAAGACGCTGGCCGGCGTGTGCGGGTTGCCGGTGACGGCGGCTAGCTGCGCCGCGCCGATCTGCTCGTCCAAGAGGCGCGCCTCGACATCGGCGCGGCTGTCTGAATAGAGGATGGCGCGGCCCACCGCGCCCCGCGCGCCCAGCAGGATCGTGTCCTGCATCTGTCCGCTCAGGGCGACCGCGGCTATGCCCATCCCCGTGGGGGCTTCTTGCCAGAGCGCGGCCAGCGCTTCGCCTGTCGCCTGCCACCACGCCTCCGGCTCCTGCTCAATGCGGTTGCCGCCGGCGAAGGTGGCATATTGGGCATAGCCCGACGCCACGACCCGGCCCTGCCGGTCCAGCAGCGCGGCCTTGACGCCGGTCGTGCCGATGTCGAGGGCGACGATACCGTCCATCGGGAGGGCTACTGCACCGTCTCCGGCGTGACCAGCACGCCCGGAATGGTCATGACATCGCTGGCGGGCGTCTCGCCGTTGAAATAGGCGGCGATCACGCCGGTCAGTTCCTGCGCCATGGCGTCGAAGTCTTGGGCGATGCTGGCCTTGAAACTGCCGCCCTTCTTGATCTCCTCTTTGGCGAAGTCGGTACCGTCGATGCCGACCACGGCGATGCCCTCACGGCCCGCGGCTTCGATTGCCTGCACCGCGCCCAGCGCCGGCTCATCCCAGCCTGCCCAGATGCCCGCAATGTCGCCGTCGTTGGGATAGGCGGTGAGCAGGTCTTGGGTCAGGCTGCGCGCAAAGTCCACCGGCCCCGGCACTTCGATATGCCGTTTTTCGATCACCGTGATGTCGGGGTAGTTGGCAAACTCGGCGGCAGCGGCCTCGGCGCGGGCGCGCACGCCGGGGTGCGGGTCATGGGTGAACAGGATGACATTGCCCTGGCCGCCGATGGCCTCGGCCAGATAGTGAGCCGTCTCGCGGCCCAACTGGGCGTTGTCCGAGGTGATGTTGAGCACCACGCCCGGCCCGGTGCCGGCGTCCAGCCCAAAGACCGGAATGCCCGCGGCCTGTGCTGCCTCCAGCCCCTTGGTCATCTGCGCCGGGTCGCCCATGCCGAGCACGATGGCGTCGACGTTCTGGGTCACGGCGTCTTCGATCCGGCTGACCAGCACGTTGAAGTCGGCGTTGGTGTCGGTGACGCTGACCTCCCAGCCTGCGGCGGTCGCGTCCTCCTCAAAGCGGTCGATGACATATTTGGTCGTGGCGTTCGCCATATAGGGGGTCACAACTGCAATCGAGATCGTGTCCTCGCCCGCGGTGATGCCGGCAGCTTCTTCGGCAGGCGCTTCGGTTGCCGCGGCCTCGGCGGGGGCGGCCTCTGTGCCTGTCTCTGGGCTTGTCCCTGGGGCCGCCGGTGCGACACAGGCGGTGAAGAGCAGCAGCGCCACAAGAGCTAGGGCGAGACGCCATGGGTGACGAATCATCTTGTTCTCCTTGGTTTTCAACGTGAGTATGCAACGTGAGTATGCAACGACGGTCGATGGTGTCTAAAGTCTGCGCCGGGCCAGCCCGGACATCAGCACGGCCAGGATGATGATCGCGCCGGTCAGTACCGCCTGAAGATAGGAGTTGACATGCAGCATGTTCAACCCATTGCTCATGACGCCGAGCAGCAGCACGCCGCTCAGCGTCCCCGGCACATGTGCCTCGCCTTCGCGAAACATCGTCATGCCCAAAAAGACCGCGGCAATCGAGTTGAGCATCAGCGGCTCGCCTGCGGTGGGGTGGGCCGAAAAGAGCCGGCTGGTCAGCACAACGCCCGCCAGCGCCGCGCCCAGCCCAGAGCAGACAAACGCCAACAAGCGCAAACGGCGCACGTTTAACCCGGCCAGATAGGAGGCCTCGGCGTTGCCGCCCACGGCATAGAGACGGCGGCCAAAGGTCGTCTGCTCCAGCACAAACCAGGCGCTGATCACCACTGCCGCCAAGATCAAAACCGAGTTCGGCAGCAGGCCGCTGCTGCCCTGGCCGATGACGCGGAAGCTTTCGGGCATGCCCGAAAAGAGCGTCGCGCCGTCGGTATACCAGAGCGACAGCCCACGATAGGCCGTCATGGTGGCCAGCGTGGCCACAAAGGCCGACAGCCCGGCATAGGCTACCAGCAGCCCGTTGAACAGCCCGGCGGCTGCGCCCACGCCCAGGGCGACGGCGATGCTCGGCCCCACCCCGACTTCGTGGATCAGCAGGTCGGCCACCACCACGCCGCACAGGCTCGCCAGCGCGCCCACCGACAGGTCAAAATCGCCCACCACCATGACCATCGTCATGGTCGTCGCCACGATGCCCAAGATCGCCACTTGCTCGACGATGTTGCGCAGGTTGCGCAGGCTGAGAAAGGCATCGGGCCGCAGCAGCGCAAAGACCACCACCATCAGCACCAGGCCGATAAAGGTGCCATAGCTGCGCAGCCAACCGGCCAGCGAAGGGCGCGGCCGCGCCTCTTCCTGGGTAGGCGATTCTGGGGAGTCAGTTTCGATACGTACGCTCATGCTGCGCTAGTGTCCTGCAAAAAAGACTACCGGTGTGATGTGATGCTGATTTGCAGCCATTGTCACCTTGAGCCGAAGGCTCAAGGTGACAATGGCGGAGAGATGCTTCGCTGCGCTGGGGCTGCGCCCCCACTTCGTGAGCAGAATGACATCGCTTATGCCGCAC
>QEUY01000300.1 GCA_003577365.1 Chloroflexota bacterium
CTCATAGACGGTCATATGCGGATAGAGCGCATAGCTCTGAAAGACCATACCGATGTTGCGGTCCTTGGGCTGCACCTGGTTCATCACCCGTTCGCCAAAACGCACCGCCCCCGCCGAAGGCCGGTAGATCCCCGCTGTCATCAACAACGTCGTGGTCTTGCCACAGCCCGAAGGCCCCAGCAGCGCCACAAACTCGCCGTCGTGGATATCCATGGTGACGCTGTCCACCGCCACCACATCGCCAAATCGTTTCGTCAGATGGTCGAATACGCCATTCATGTCATGAACCGCCTTTGGACCCGCCGCCGAAGATGCTCAACAGATATTCCTGGGTAAAGATGAAAAAGATCAAGACCGGGATCAACTGGAACAACCCCACCGCCGCCACCTCGCTGTAATTGACCGGCGCCGTATCGCTGATCAGGCCGCGCACATAGGGCGCGATCGTGCTCTGCTCCTGCGAGGTCAGAAAGGTGTAGGGGATCAAGAACGCATTCCACCCGGAGATAAAGGTAAAGATCGAAAGCGCCGCAATCCCCGGTTTGATCATCGGCATCACGATCTGCCACCAGGTGCGGAAGCGGGTGCAGCCGTCGATCAGCGCCGCCCGCTCCATATCCCAGGAGACCTGGTCGAAAAAGCCCTTCATCAGCCAGATGCCCAGCGGCAGTTCCAGCGCCACACTCACCAAGATCACGCCGCCCAGCGTGTTATAGCCAAAGCCGCCGATCAACGGCAGCCCGCGGCCCAACACCGGAATGTCCCCGATCCAGCGCAGCACGAAATAGATCGCGATCAACAGCGTCACGCTCGGAAAGGCGTGCAGGATCAACGTCGTCGCCAGAAAGGTGCGCCGTCCCGGAAAGCTGATGCGCGAGAGCGCATAGCCTGCCATCGACGCCACCAGCACCACGCCCACCGTCAGCCCCACCGCCAGCACAAATGTATTGGCGACCAGCCGCCAGATGACCGGGTCCTCCCAGAGAAACGACCAGTTGCGCAGCGTCAGCCCGCCGAAATTGCCGTCGCTGTCGACCGGAATCAAGCCGTGGGTACGCTGGGCAAAGGTCGAGATCAGCACCCAGATATAGCCCACCACAATCGGGACCGTGAGCAGGGCCAGCAGCAGCGTCGGCACAACCGCGCGCCCGCGGCTGCCGACACCCATTGTCTCTTCCATCACGCTCTCCTCGCTCGCCACCGCTCCATCACAACGCCTCGATCTTTGGCTCTTGCACCAGCGCGTTGAACTGGAAGTAGCGCATATAGATCACCGCCATTACGATCCCAACCAGCACCAGCACGGTCGCCAGCGCCGCGCCAAAGCCCCACTGGAAATTGCCCCAATAGTTGTTCAGCGCCCGGTGATAGGCCCACAGCGACCAGACCTCGGTGTTGAACTGGCCGTCGGTGAGCAGCAGAATCTGCTCAAACGAGGTCAGCAGCGAGAGCGTCTGATAGGTGGTCACAAAGAGCAGCGGCCAGCGGATCATCGGCAGGATCACATAGCGGATGCGCTGCCAGAGCGAGCAGCCGTCCACCAGGGCCGCGATCATATAATCGCGCGGGATCGACTCGATCGCCGACGTAAAGATGATCATGCCAAACGACGCCCCGACAATGCCGTTGGTCAGGATCACAAAAACCCACGGCGCAGCCGGGATCCAGTTGGTGGGCTGCACCCCCAGCGGCACCAGCAGATGCTGGTTGAGGATGCCAAACGGCGCATCCGCCGCGATATACTTCCACATCATCACATAGACCACCGAGGGCGTAATGCGCGGCAGCAGCCACAGCGCGCGAAAGATAAACCCCGTGCGCCGCGGGATATGGGTGCTCAACAGCGCCACCACCAAGGCCATACCCACGTTAAACAGGCTCAACGTGAGCAGCACATACTTCACCGTGTTCCAGGTGATCACGCGCGATTGCGGGTTGTCGGCAATGCGCCGGTAGTTGTCCAGCCCCACCCAGCTCCACTTCTGAAAGCCGGTGGCCGAACTCAGGTCGGTAGCCGACAGCGCCACCGTGATAAACACCGGCACCAGAAAAAACCCGATCACCAAGATCGCGGCGGGGGCCATAAAGAGCAGCGGCCCTGCCGACCGGCGCAGCGTATTGCGCCAAGGCTCACGCGCCGCCGGCGCTACAGCCGGAGCCAGGGCCGTTTCGCTGGTTGCGGCCATCGTCACTCCTTTTCACATTCGCTCTACGGCTTTACATCCGCTTGGCATCCACAGGGCCATGCTTCGCCCCTATCAGCCATTCTCGATTCGCCAGCAGCCCGCGCGGCGGGGGATAGACAGCCAGGGGCCTAGCGTGGGCCAGGCCCCTGGTTTCAGCCGCACACCGGCGGCTATTCCTGCACGATCAGATACTCGCCCAACTCCGACTGGAGCTGCTGCACAGCCTGCGCGGCTGCGTCCGCCGGCGCAAGCTCGCCGTTCTCGGCGCGCACCATATAGTCAAACAGGATATCAAAATACGGCCCATACATGACATGGTTCGGCTGATAGAAGTTGTGATCCAGCATGTAGAGCGTGTCCGAGAGCAGCCGGTCGTTGGCATATTCCGGATAGTCGGCCTGCGACTTCAAAATCCCCAAGTGCGTGCTGCCCACCGCATGCAGCGTGTTGATCTCCGGCGTGGTGGTCTTGGCCAAGACCGCGCAGGCCGCGGCCTGGTTCTCCTTGCCGGAGGCCGACGGCGTCGTGATCATATAGACCAGCGGATGCGACAGCGTCGAGCCGGGTTGGCCCTTGATCCCGGAGGGCTGCAGCGCATAGCCGACAAAGCCAAACAGATAGTCATTTCCGCCCTTGTCGGCCACATAGTTCGCCGCCCAGTCGGCCCACTGCCAGATACCGCCGTTCCAGAAGAGCACGTCGCCCGCCGACACCGTCTGATGCCAGATCGTGAACTCGGTGCCGATGAAATTCTCCGGCGTGATCCCTTCTTCGACCACACGGCGCTGGAACGCATACCACTGCTCCACCGCCGCAGGCGTCACGACCAGCTTGTCCTGCTCGGCGTCATACAGTTCGCCGCCGTAGGCGTGGTAGTACTGCAGGAAGTCGCCGCCCTTGGTCGGGCGATGCCAATAGCCCTTGGCCGGCTCCACCACGCCCGCCTCAATCGCCTGCTTGGCCGTGGCGATCATATCGTCCAGCGTGAAGTCGCCCTCCAAGATGCGCTGGGGCAGGCCGTCCACCTCTTCCTGGCTCCAGCCCAGCTCCAGCAGCTTGGCCTTATTATAGAACATGGGCCGCGCCTCGGTGTCCTGCGGCACGCCCCAGATCTTGCCCTGCCAGGTCACCGAGTTCCACAGGCTGTCGATCACGTCGTCGAATTCCGGATAGGACTGGCGGCACTCCTCGAACTCGATGATATACCCGGCGTTGGCCCAGACCGCCACATCCTCATGGCCCGAAAGCACAATGTCCGGCGCTTCCCCGGCATCTGCTGCCAACGCCACCTTCTTCTTATAGTCCGCCCAGCCGGTATCGTCGTTGGTGGGCGCCACCGTGACATCAAAATCCTCGACCGACTCCGCTGCCTTGGCCGGCCCGTCGGCGCGCCAATGCTCGACATTGTTGGCTTGCGCCCAAACCGTGATCTCCACCGGGCCGCTCTCGGCGGGTGCAGCCGCCTCGCCCGCGGCGGGAGCAGACTCTGCCGGCGCACCCGGCTGTGCCGCGGGCGCGGGACACGCCGCCAACAGCAGCAGCGCGATCACCAGCGCCGCGCCCAGCGCCAGACGCTGCATCGAAGTCTTGGCAAATGGCATGGGTTTCCTCCTTGATGGGTAAATGAAGTTGTGTGGTTCAACGAAGCCAAGAGGCAGGTGAGGTGGCCTCGAACATGCGATCAAGACCGGACTGTCTTCGATTATACCCCAGGCAATGCTACAATGAAAGTGTACCTTCAAGGTGTTAAAGCGGCCTCCCCTCCGCGGTTAACGATTCGCGCCGAGTGTTAACCCACGGTTAACGCATGGCTTTGATAGGAGTTTGGCGTCCATCTGACCATGCCGATTCGAATTGAAGTCCACAGTTCACATGCCCCTGCTACCGCTGCGCTGCTTGGCGACGCCGCCAGCCTCGGCATCGACGGCATCAGCGGCTGCCGCATCGCCCGGCTCTATTTTATCGAGCGCGATCTCGACCCCGCGCAGATCGACCGGCTCTTGACCCTGCTCCTCGTCGACCCGGTCACCGACAGCGCGACCTGGGGTGCGCTGCACGAGGCAGGCGCAGAGACGCCGGCGGATGGAACTCATGTCGTGGAAGTGACCTTCCGCCCCGGCGTCACCGATGTTCCGGCGCGCGAACTGGCGCGCGGCATGGCCGAGATCGGCATCGACGGCGGCGACGTGCTCACCGGCACGCGCTACGAGCTGTGCGGCGGCCTCGACGAAGCCGCCCTGCGCCGCCTGGCCCAGCAGTTGCTCTGCAACACCACCGTGCAGCACTACAGCTTGGGGCCGACCACACCCCATTTTGGCATCGAAGCCGCGGCCGGCAGCCGCGTCGAACAGGTCGAACTCGCCGGGTTGGACGATGCCGCCCTGCTTGCGCTCAGCCGCGAGCGGCTGCTCTCGCTCGACGTGCAGGAGATGCGCGCCATCCAGGCCTTTTATGCCCAGGCGGGCCGCGCCCCCACCGATGTCGAACTGGAAACGCTGGCGCAGACCTGGTCCGAACACTGCGTCCACAAGACCTTCCGCGCCGAGATCGACTTCACCTGGCTGGATGAGGGGGGCGAGGTCGTCCAGCAAGGGCGGATCGACGGCCTGCTGCGTACCTATATCCGCGCCGCCACCGATGCCGTCTATCCCACCTGGCTGCGCTCCGCCTTTGTCGACAACGCCGGCATCATCGCCTTTGACGACGAACACGACCTGGCCTTCAAGGTCGAAACCCACAACCACCCTTCGGCGCTGGAGCCGTTTGGCGGGGCTAACACCGGCGTGGGCGGCGTCGTGCGCGATATCATCGGCGTCTCCGCCCGCCCCATCGCCACCACCGACGTGCTCTGTTTTGGCCCGCAGGACTATCCCCACGACCAGCTTCCCGAAACGGTGCTGCACCCGCAGCGCATCGCCTCCGGCGTGGTGGCGGGCATCGGCGACTATGGCAACAAGCTCGGCCTGCCCACGGTCAACGGCGCGGTGCTCTACGACGAAGGCTATGTCGGCAACCCGCTGGTCTTTTGCGGCTGCGCCGGTCTGTTGCCCAGCGGCAGCCATCCCACCGCCGCCCAAGTGGGCGACCAGGTGGTCGTGCTCGGCGGGCGCACCGGGCGCGACGGGCTGCACGGCGCGACCTTCTCCTCCGCCGAATTGACCCACGAGACCGCCGACACCGCGGGCAGCGCCGTCCAGATCGGCGACCCCATCACCGAGAAAGGGCTGATCGAGCTGGTCAAAGCGGCGCGCGATGAGCAGCTCTACAACGCCATCACCGACTGCGGCGCGGGCGGGCTGTCTTCCGCCGTGGGCGAAATGGGCGAGGAACTCGGCGTCGACGTCGAGCTGACCCATGTGCTGCTCAAATACCCCGGCCTTGTGCCCTGGGAA
>QEUY01000301.1 GCA_003577365.1 Chloroflexota bacterium
AAACGCTGGATGATCTCACCCACCAGCCCGCGCTGCACAGCGTCGGGTTTCAGAATAATAAACGTGCGTTCCATTGCGTAATCTCTCCTCAGGCGCCATCCAGAAGGAGAGAGATTCCCCTCTCCGTTCGGAATGACAAGCGATTGATAGTTTTAAGCCGCTTTCAGATAGAAAGCCAGCCAGGCAGCCTCTTCAGGTGTCGCCGCAAATGTGACCGGGGCGACGCCGGCGCGAGCCGGCACAGGCACGCCCAATACGCCGCTCATATAGTCGCCGCCGGGGTCCATCGTCTCCACCGGGCTGCGCGCCAGCGCTTGGTCGTTCTCGTCGCCGGTGGCGGCCAGCACCACCCAGGCAGGGAGCAGATAGGGATGGCTCTGCACCAGGTGATGGGCCAGCGCATAGGCCTCCTCCGGCGCGCGGCTCTGCCACAGCGCGATCATCAGGCAGAGTTGAAAGTCGATGCGCCGCGCGTCCGCCTTCACCAGTTGGCGATAGGCGCGCGCCGCCGCTTCCCAGCGCAGACCGCGCAGATAGATCGCGGCCAGGCAGGCCAAGTCCAACGCGAGCGCGCGGGTGTCGTCCAGGCTGGTGCGCGCCAGCCCAGCGCGGATCTCCGGCTCGTAGGGGTGCATCTCGAAGGCGCGCCGCCACATGGCATGGGCTTGGCCGCGCTTGCCGCGCTGTTCGGCGGCGCGCGCCAGCGCGCGCCAGGCCAGGGCATTGCCGGGGTCGGCCTGCAAGATGCGGCGCGCCCAGTCCTCGCCCTCGTCCCAGCGTTTCATCGCCCAGGTGATCTGCAGCAACCGTTGATAGGTCGCCAGATGGCGCGGCGACTGCTGGAGGATGGCAGCGGCCAGACGCGCCACGACCTCCGGCTCGGCGCGCGCCTGGGCCAGGTCCATCGCTCGATTCCAGTCGGCCAGCGGTGTCTCCACCCGGTCGCGCTTGTCCTGTTCGATGGCTCGGCTCCGCGGTCAGCTTAGGGGGCGGGGCCACCCCGCCCGGCTGACTATTATCCAACAAAGCCGGACGCACGCAAAACCTCAGGAGGTCAAGATGCGAGGCACAGAACGGCGCTACATCCACCTTCTATGAACCTGCTATGAATCCTGCTATGCGCCCAAGGAGTAGAAGGGCGCGCCGGGGATATGGTGCAGGTGTTTGAGCTTTTCCAACAGGGCGCCCACCTCGCGCTCGCCGCCGGGCGCAGGGCCAAAGGGGTCGCTGGGGCCTTGGCGGCTGCCGCTCAAGACGCGCAGCGTCGTCAAGACGCTGTGCGACAGGACGTTCAGATGATAGCCGCCTTCCAAGACTGCCACCAGCCGGCCATGGCACAACTCGTCGGCCAGTTCCATCAGCAGTGTCACCAGCCGCGCATAGCCGGTGATGCTCAACCGCATATGCGCCAGCGGGTCCATCCAGTGCGCGTCATAGCCGGCGGAGAGCAGGATCAGTTCCGGGCGGAACATCCGCGCCGCCGGGAGCAAAATCTGCCGGAAGGCCGCCAGATAGCCCTCATCGCCCACCGAGGCCGGGAAGGGGACGTTGATCGTCGCGCCCTCTGCGCGCCCCATCCCCGTCTCGTTGGCCGCGCCTGTGCCGGGGTAGAAGGGGTATTGGTGGATGCTGAAAAAGAGCACCGATGGGTCACGGTAGAAGGTATCCTGCGTGCCGTTGCCGTGATGCACGTCAAAGTCGACGATCAAGATGCGGTGCAGCCCATGCACGTCCTGCGCCCAGCGCGCCGCTACCGCCACATTGTCCAGCAGACAAAACCCCATGCCCGTATGCCCCAGCGCATGATGGCCCGGCGGGCGCACCAGCGCAAAGCCGTTGTCCATCTGCTTGTGCAGCACCTTGTCCACCACATTGAGCAGCCCCCCGGCGGCCAGCAGCGCCGCGTCGAAGCTGTCGTGGGTCAGATAGGTATCCGCATCCAGGTGGCCGCCGCTGAAGAACGCCGTCGATTCCAGCCGCTCCAGATAAGCGGGCGTATGCACGCGCAGCACCGCCTGGCGCGGCGCGGGCGTGCTGGGGATCAACGTGATCTGGTGCAGAATGCCGTCGATCTGGAGCAGATTCCAGGTCTCCTCCAGCCGGCGAAAGTTCTCAGGGTGACCCTCGCGGGTATGGCGGCGGTTGAAGGGGTCATAGGAGATTGCAGTACGCTTCATGAGGCTATCGCAGGTCGAGATGCACGCTCGAATTCGGGATGAAAGATGCGGCGTTCGGGCGCGCTGTGTTCAGGCGCGCCATGTTCGGGCGCGCTGTGTTCAGGCGCGCCGTCGCCATCTACGCTCAAAACAAGCTCAAACTGGAGATCGAAGTCTAGCTCGTCGGTCTTGAGGGCGCGGATTTTGCTGCAAAGCTGAACGGGCTGATCGCTGTCGACCGGCTGCGTCGCATAGAGCGTGGCCCCATCCCAGACCAGGCTGATGCGCCCGTCGTCGAGCGGGAGGTCGAGCAGCGCCCACCACTGCCAGGGGTTGCCGCGGCGCGGGTTGACGGTGAGTTTGCCGTTGCGCCGCTGGATGCCACAGCCCGACCAGACCGCCAGCCCGGCCAGCGCCGCGCCCAGCAGCGGGTCGGCAAATCCCCAGGGCCGCGCCGAGTCCATCTGCCAGCCGCTCTGCGCCGCCCACTGCGCCAGTTCCAACGGGGCGGGTGGGGCAGGTGCGCCGCCTTCCTCGGCCAGCCGCTCCAACTCGCAGGCCTCGCTCTCCCAGCGCACGGCGTTGACGCCATCCTTGTGCAGCGTCGCCAGCGTCACGGCGCGGCGCAGCCCCGCGCCACAGACGGCCAAGGTGGCGGCGTCGGCTTGATGTTGGGGGTCGAGGCGCAGTTGCACCAACGTCTCGGCGCATGCCGCCAGCGCAGCATAGTGCTCAGCCAGCAGATCGCCGTTGGGGTGGCGCTGCAGATGCTCTTGGAACGCGGTCAGATAGGCAGCGTTGGCCGCGGCGGTGTCGACGCCGGGCGGTTCCAGCGCATCTTTGGGTCGGATGGGCAGCCGGGCAGGCAGCTTGCCGGCGCTGCGTTCGGCCACGCGGCGCAGATGCGCCAGCAGGTTGCGGCTCTGCACGACGTCAAAGGTATCCAGGCTGCGCACCAGCCCCGGCACATCCGCCACACGCCGCCCGGTGGGGGCCAGACCGCTGCGCAGCCGCTGCACACAGCGCAGCGTCGCCAGCCGCCCGGCCTGCACCGCCCGGTTGATCTGCGGGTCGGAGGTCCAGAGCCGCCCGGTCTTGAGCACCCGGTCCCAGGCCTCCAGGCTGATCTCAAAGGCGCGTTCGGTATCACGCAGCCCTAAAAAGCCGTTCCAAGCCACCTGCTCGCCCACGTCCGAGATGGTCAGCAGCAGCGGCACTTCGACGATGCCGTTGACCAAGATGAAATAGGTCAGGGTGGCGCGGCCATCGGCGTGCAGTTCATAGGCGGTAGGCCGCCCCTGGGGGTTGCCAAAGACGCGTGTGCTTTCGGCGTTGTGCTGGGCATAGATGCCGCGCGCGCCCTGTGGGTTGCGCTGCGCCACCAGCAGCCCATCCACGATGCGCTGGGTCAGCGGCTCGCCCCAGTCGACATCCACATCCAGCCGCAGCAGCCGGTCGCCCTCGGCCTGGCATTCCAGCATCCAGACTACGGCACGGTCATAGGCCGTGCCCAAGGGTGCGGCCAGCCGTTTGCTGATGATCATCCCCTCGCTGCCCAGGATCGTCTCCTGATAGCTGGGATAGTAGCGGGTGACCATCGCCGTCAGCTCTTCATGCTGCGGGTCGGTGATCAACAGGCGCAGCGAACGCGCATAGAGCGCGTCGGCCCACGGCCAGACTAGGTCGAGCAGGTCGGTGCGCGCATCGACGTCAAAGTACAGATCGGGGTTCGCCAAACGGGTGCGGACCGTAGGGTCGGCCTCTTCCAGCTCGATGCTTTGCGGCTGGTCGAGAATGGGATCAAATCGGTTCATGGGGAGCTTCATTCCTGTCGGGCCGGCCCGGCAGCGCACAGCCTGCTGCGCGCCAGGCCGATCTAGGCCACAGCCGGGGCTGCCGCGGCGGGTGCGATCTCCTCGTGGTGTACACCGGCCATCAGCAGCCCCAGCCCTTCGCGCGTGGCCTCGGCACGCGGCACAATCGCTACAATCTCACCCTTATACATCACGGCGATGCGGTCGGACAAGGCCATGATCTCGTCCAACTCGGCGCTTACCACCAACACGGCCACCCCCTCATCGCGTTTGGCGACAATCTGGCCGTGGATAAACTCAATCGAGCCGACGTCGATCCCGCGCGTGGGCTGGGCTGCGATCAGCAGCTTGACGGGGCGGCTGAACTCGCGCGCCACCACCATCTTCTGCTGGTTGCCGCCGGAGAGATTCCCCGCCAGTGTATCGACATCCGGCGTGCGCACGTCATACTCGTCCACCAACACCTCGGCGTGTTCGCGGATCGCCTGTTCACGCACCGTCCAGCCCTGGGCAAAGGGCGGCTTGTAATAGGTGTTTAAGACCAGGTTATACGCCACGCTGTAGGTGTCCACCATGCCATAGGTGTGGCGGTCTTCGGGCACATGGCAGCTTTGGCCGTCGGCGGTGACGCGGCGCGGGCCGGCGTTGGTCATGTCCTGCCCGCCGATACGGACCGTGCCGCTTTGCGCGGGGCGCAGCCCGGTCAGCACCTCCACTAACTCGGTCTGTCCGTTGCCCTGCACGCCGGCCACCCCCAAGATCTCGCCGGCGCGTACCTCAAAGGAGACCCCGCGCAGCGCCGGTTCGCCCAAGTCGGTGCGCGCCGTCAATGCATCTACCACCAATACCGGGTCGCGCGGCTGAGCCGGCGTCTTCTCCACGGTCAGGATCACCTCGCGGCCCACCATCATCGCGGCCAGCGACCCTTGGGTTGCAGTCTTGGGGTCAGCCTCGCCCACCACCTTGCCATCGCGCAGGACGACGATACGGTCGGCCACGCGCAGCACTTCCTTCAATTTATGGGTGATGAAGATAATGGATTTGCCCTGATTTTTCAACAATTCCATCACCTCGAACAAGCCTTCGATCTCCTGCGGAGTCAGCACTGCGGTCGGCTCGTCTAGGATCAAGATGTCGGCGTTGCGATAGAGCGTCTTGACGATCTCGACGCGCTGGCGCATGCCCACGGGTAGGTCTTCGACCAGGGCGTAGGGGTCGACCGACAGCCCATAGCGGTCGGAAAGCTCATGGATGCGCGCCGCCACGCTGCGCGTGTCCAACAGCCCGTTGCGCACACTCTCGCTGCCCAGCATGACATTTTCGGCCACGGTCATCACCGGCACCAGTTGGAAATGCTGATGCACCATGCCGATGCCCAGGCGGATGGCGTGGTTGGGGTTGTCCATCTTGACCGGCTCGCCCTTGACCAAAATCTCGCCCTCGCTGGGCCGGTATAGGCCATAGATGATATTCATCAGCGTGGACTTGCCCGCGCCGTTCTCGCCCAAGAGCGCCAAGATCTCGCCTGGGTAGAGGCGCAAGTTGATGTCTTCGTTGGCGACCACGCCCGGAAAACGCTTGGTGATCCCGCGCGCTTCCAACACCGGAATGATCTCGCTGCGAAGAAGGGAGTGGGGAGTAGGCAGTGGGACAGAAACAGAGATCAGGCGGCGCGCCCTGAGTTCTGCCCCTACTCCCCACTCCCTGTCCCCTCTTGGCACAGCCGCCAGAGGCGGCATTCCCTCTTCTCTGCGGTTGATTTCTTCTATTGCAGTGAGCCTTCGGTTTCGTAGACCTTGCCCTCGGCGGCAGGCGGGCGCACACGCCCCACAAAGCCCGACACCGCCACAATCGTCACCACATAGGGCAGTATACTGATAAACTGGCGCGGGATATCCACCACCCCGGCCAGTAGTAGCTCGTTTTGCAGCGCCTGAGTATAGCCAAAAAGCGTGGCCGCGGCCAGCGCGCCAAACGGATTCCAGTTGCCAAAGATCATGGCGGCCAGCGAGATAAAGCCGCGGCCCGCGGTCATCCCCTCTTGAAACTGGCCGACCGCTTCCAAGACCAGGAAGCCCCCCGCCAGCCCGGCCAGCGACCCGCCCAAGGTCGTGTTCAGATAGCGATAGAAGTTGACGTTGATGCCCACGGTGTCGGCGGCGCGCGGGTGCTCGCCGCAGGCGCGCGAGCGCAGCCCCCAGCGTGTATAAAACAGCCCCACATGCACCAGCGCCACCAGCAGCAGCGCCGTATAGGTGATCGGCGGGTTATTGAACAGGATATCGCCGATCACTGGAATGTCGGCCAGGATGGGAATCCGCAGCGGGCCGAATTTGCCTTCGGCCACGGCGTCGCGGTCAAAGAGGTAGGCGGAAAAGCCCGCGGCCAGGATGATGATCACCGTGCCGGAAATGATCTGGTCGACGCGAAAACGGATCGACAACAGCGCATGCAGCAGCCCCATCAGCGCGCCGACGAACATGGCAGCCGCCACCCCAAACACCAGGCTCAACAGCAGCGGCCAATCGTTGGTCGCCACCTTGGCCACAAATCCGGCAAAGGCCCCCGCCAGCATCATGCCCTCGATGCCGATGTTGATGATCCCCGTGCGTTCGCACAGGATGCCGCTGAGCGCGCCCAAGACCAGCGGCACCGCGGCGCGCAGCGTGAAGTTGAGCGCGCTGACGCCAAACAGCACCCGCAGCCAGACCACCTGGCGCAGATCCGTCAGGTTGACCAGCAGCACCATCACCACCAGGAAGATCGCCAACCCACCCGCGATCAGCGCCGAGCGCCGCCAGATTCCGTCTTGTTTCATTTGGCCGCTCCAGCTAAGTGACTCAAGTTACACCCTTGTGCCGTAACATATCTTGTAGAGGCGGTTTTCGGCGCCATTCATGGCGCGCACGAAGCGCCAGGGTGCGGTATAATACCGCACCTACACTTGCTTCTCTCTTCTTTGCGTCCTCTGCGCCCTTTGCGGTTCATCGCTCTGCCCCGAACTAGGTACTCCAACTGGTGCTGAGGGTCGCGGCTTCGGCTTCCTGTGCGCGGCCCCCGCGCACACGGAACAAGGTGCGGACGAT
>QEUY01000302.1 GCA_003577365.1 Chloroflexota bacterium
GTGGCCGTCTATGGGCTGGACGCGCCACGCCTGCTCCGGCTGCTGCCGCCTGCGCTCACGCTGGCCCTCTTTGTCACCGGACGCGAACTGCTCAAGACCCTAGAAGACCTGCCGGGCGACCGCGCGGCAGGAAAGCAGACCCTGGCCCTGCGCCGTGGCACACAGGCGGTTGCTGCGCTCGTCGCGCTCGCCGCCTGGCTAACTACAGCCGCCGCGCTCTCTGGCGTGGTTTGGCTCGGCTATTCCGGCCTCTATGCCATGCTGGTCAGCCTGGGCGTACTGCTGCCGCTGCACGCCGCCGCGCTCGACCTGTGGCGCGACCCGCGGCCCACGCGCGCCCGGCGCTGGCTGGTCGTGCTCAAGGGCAGCTACGCCGCCGGGCTGCTGGCGCTCTGGCTCGTTTGAAGATCGCTTGGGAGGAACACGCTTTATGTCCACCCCGCCGGACGCACGCCCTACCTGGGACGAATACTTTATGGACATTGCCTTTGCCGTGGCCGAGCGCAGCACCTGTGACCGCGCCCATGTCGGCGCCGTCTTGGTGCGCGACCGGCGCATCCTGACGACCGGCTACAACGGCGCGCCTGCCGGTCTGCCCCACTGTGATGACGTGGGCCATCTGATGGTGGACGGCCACTGCGTGCGCACGCTGCACGCCGAGCAGAACGCCATTATCCAGGCGGCGCTGCACGGCGTCAGCATCAGCGGCGCCACCGCCTATGTCACCCATCACCCCTGCCTCACCTGCGCCAAGATGCTGATCAACGCCGGCATCAAGCGTGTGGTCTATGCCGGCAACTACCCCGACGACTACAGCCGCCAGTTCTTTGATCTAGCCCAAGTGGAGTTGCTTCATCTCTCGCGCGTGCGCGCCGCCGACAGCGTCTACCAGCCCGACCCTATCGAACCCTAGCGCCAGGCGCTGCGGCCTCGCGCTCAAGCGTCCGGCAGCAGCGCGGAATGATAGCCGGGTTCATGGGCCACGCGCCCGATCTCATAGGCCAGTGCATTGGTCACCTGCGCCAGCGCATCGACGACCGCCGCAAAGCCCTCAAAGTTGAGCAAGCTCGCCGGCAGATCTGTTAGGAGCATGATATCGCCGTCGCCGTCTACCCCGAAGTAGGCATACGGGATCTGCGGGTTGAGCTTGAGGAGCAGCGCGCCAACCCGTCCTTCACAGGCGGGATCAGGTCGCGTCACAAAGGGAGTAACGGCAAAGCGCACCGCACCCTCTGCCGCCATCACATACAGGTCATAATCCATATCGCGTTCCGTAGTGAAGCTGGCACGCCAAATGCCCGGCTCAACCACCTCCGCCGCCCATTCATATTGGTCAAACAGTGCTGCTATTTCGGTCATCACATTGCGCGTATCCTTCTAGGGATTGGATCGTCCTTATCCATAACAGGCAATAGCAGGCGCGACGATGCGCTGCGTTGGCAACCTGAAAAACCATTGCAGACGGCTTGACAAGCCCCTGATTTCTGTTATAGTAGGCGCCAACATCAAATTCAACAACTGTGAACCAGACGAGTAACGCTCAAAGCGGGCGACAGAGAGTCTCCGGTGGCTGAGAAGGAGACCGCAGCGCAGACCGTGAATGGACTGGGGAGTTGGGTCTCGAACGGCAACACGCCCAGTAGACGGCCCCGGCAGCGCCGCCGTTAGCAGGCGCAGGGAATCGGAGCACAGCAACGAGGTTGGTCTCCCGTTCCTGATGAGTGAGACTGGTTCTGCGCCCTTGCGTGTCACGCAGGGGTTTTTGTTGTCCAAGCGCAGACCAGGCTAACCGGGGTGGCACCGCGGGGCACCGATCTTTGGCCTCGTCCCCACACAGACGGTCGTACAGCGAACTGTACAGATCCGTGTGGCGGCGAGGTTTTTTGTTGTCTGTCATCGGTAGCACACGGGAGGGAGCCATGACCCCAGTCTACAAACCTTCACTCGAAGAGGCGCGCACCCTGGCCGTGCGTGGCAATCTGCTCGCCATTCACCGCGAACTCCCCGCCGACCTGGAGACGCCGGTCTCGGTCTATCTCAAACTGCGCGCCACCCCCAATGGCCCTAGTTTTCATCGGCGTCCACGCCCCGCTCTCGGCGGTCGCCTATGGCGACCGCACTGTGATCGGCGCAGCGGGCGGCACAGTGCTCGAAGAACGATGCGGCGACCCACTCGAAGTCGTCAAAGAGGTGCTGGCGGGCCGCTGTCCGGTCCCGGTCAACGGGCTGCCCAGCTTCACCGGCGGCGCAGTCGGCTACTTCGCCTATGACCTGGTGCGCTTTATGGAACGGCTACCTACCACCGCCCGCCGTGACCTCGACGTGCCCGACATGATCCTGCTCTTTGCCGACAACCTGGTCGTCTTCGACCATGTGCGCCACAAGCTGATCGTCATCGCCAACATGCGCGTGGAGCACGACGTGCGCGCCGCCTATGCCGACGCCGTGGCGCGCATCGACAAGATTGTGGCCGACCTGCGCCGCCCTCTCACGCCGCCTGTTGCCCGAGAATGCTATTCCGATCAGCCGTGGGCGAGTAACCACACGCAGGAAGCCTTTGAGCAAAAAGTGCGCCAGGCCAAGGAATACATCGCCGCCGGCGACATCTTTCAGGTCGTCATCAGCCAGCGCCACAGCCGCCGCACCGAGGCCGAGCCGTTCACCATCTATCGCGCCCTGCGTATGTTGAACCCGTCACCCTATATGTACTTCCTGGACTTCGCCGGCGTCGCCGGTCTGCAAGGCGAGCCGGTACGGCTGATCGGCTCCAGCCCCGAAATGCATGTCCGGCTGGAGAATGGCACCGCCTTTCTGCACCCGATTGCAGGCACGCGCTGGCGCGGCCAAACCCCCGAAGAAGACCAGGCCCTGGCCGACGACCTGCTCAACGACCCCAAGGAGCGCGCCGAGCATATCATGCTGGTCGACCTGGGGCGCAACGACCTGGGGCGCGTCTGCGAATATGGCACGGTCCATGTGCCGACCATGATGGCCGTCGAGCGTTACAGCCACGTCATGCACATCGTCAGCGACGTGCGCGGCAAACCCAAACCCGGCCAGGATGCCTTTGCGCTGCTGCGTGCCACCTTCCCCGCCGGAACGGTCAGCGGCGCGCCCAAGGTGCGCGCCATGCAGATCATCGAGGAACTGGAGGGGACGCGGCGCGGCCCCTATGCCGGTGCGGTCGGCTATATCGACTACAACGGCACCATGGACACCTGCATCACCCTGCGCACCATCACCATGCGCGGCGATACCTGCTATGTCCAGGCCGGCGGCGGCATCGTGGCCGACAGCGACCCCACCTATGAGTACAACGAATCGCGCCACAAGGCCAAGGCCCTGATGGTCGCCGTCGAACAGGCCGAGCGCGGCCTGTAATCCCTGCAACCCTTGCTCACGCGAGCTTTTGAGGAGAACCGAACTGATGAGTAGCGAAACCCGTAAACGCATTTTGACCGGCGACCGGCCCACCGGCAAGCTCCATTTGGGCCACTACATCGGCAGCCTGCAGCATCGTCTCGCCTTCCAGGACGAGTATGAATGCTTCTTTATCGTGGCCGACCTACATATGTTGACCACGAAGCCGGAGAAGGAGTTTATCTTGGAGATCGCCGACCACGCGCGCGCCATCGTCATGGACCACCTTGCCATCGGCATCGACCCCCAAAAGGTCACCTTCTTTCTCCAGTCGGCGGTGCATGAAACCTATGAACTGCAACTGCTGCTCAGCGGCCTGGTCACCGTCGAACGGCTGATGCAACTGCCCAGCATCAAGGACATGGCCCAGGCCGCGCATATGGAACAGACCCCCTACAACCTGCTCGGCTATCCCGTTCTCCAGGCGGCCGACATCCTGCTGCCGCGCGCCCATCTGGTCCCCGTGGGCAAGGACAACGAAAGCCATGTCGAGATCACACGCCAGATTGCGCGGCGTTTCAACAACGCCTATGGCGAGGTCTTTCCTCTCCCCGAGGCCTATGTTGTCGGCGGCACGCTGGTCGGCACCGACGGCCAGGCCAAGATGAGCAAGAGCCTGGACAACGCCATCTTCCTCAGCGACGACGCCGCCACCGTCCGCCGCCGCGTCATGAGCATGTACACCGACCCCAACCGCATCAGCGCCGACATACCGGGCCGCGTGGAGGGCAACCCTGTCTTTCTCTACCACGACGCCTTCAACCCCAACAAGGCCGAGGTTGACGACCTCAAGGCCCGCTACCGCGCCGGTCGAGTAGGCGATGTGGAGGTCAAAGAAAAACTGGCGCTCGCGCTCAACAACTTCCTCGAACCGACACGCGAACGCCGCGCCTACTACGAGCGCCAGACCGGTTTCGTCGACGAACTGCTCTATGAAGGCACGCTGCGCGCCCGCGAGGAGGCCAAGGCCACCATCCAGGCGACCAAACAGGCCATGGGGCTGACCGGCGTCTGGAACCGTATCAGCCGCGCCGCCGAGAAGCGCCGCAAAAAGGCGGAAGCCGCGCAGCCCGTCCAGTCCTAGCCAACCATACCAGTCTATCTGCCGGGGAGGCCATCGCCATGATCGCCGTAATAGACAACTACGATAGTTTCACCTACAATCTTGTACAGTTCCTGGGCGAACTGATCTTGCAGCAGGCCGTCCCAGGCGCATACACAGACCAGGAGATCCGCGTCTGGCGCAACGACGAGATCGGCGTCGAAGACCTGGCCGACCTGCGCCCGACCCATGTGATCATCAGCCCAGGCCCCGGTACACCCGACCAGGACAGCGGCGTCAGCAACGACGCCATCCGAGTGCTGGGCGCATACACACCCGTGCTCGGCGTCTGTCTGGGCCAGCAGTGTGTCGGCCATGTCTTTGGCGGCCAAGTGGTGCGCGCATCCCGGCTGATGCACGGCAAAGTCAGCCCCGTCCACCATCAAGGGCAGGGCATCTTTGCCGGGCTGCCTTCCCCCTTCACGGCGACCCGCTATCACAGCCTGATCGTCTCCCAACCGCTGCCTGATGAGCTGGTGGCGACAGCCTATACGCCCGAAGGCGAGTTGATGGGGCTGCAGCACCGCACCCTGCCCATCTACGGCGTGCAATTTCATCCGGAGAGCATCCTCACCGACCACGGCAAGGATCTTCTCGCCAACTTTCTGCGCCTTGAGCGCCTCCAGTAAGCGCCTAGAGCCTGAGTACACATGCTGGATTCGCCATGCAGGACGAACTGACGCCGGCCATCCATCAATATCTCACCAACGCAGCGGCCAGCCAGTTTGCCCAGCAGCCGGTCGAGATCGTCGCGCACTGGGAAGGCAGTGAAAACCTGCTCTGGCGCGTGACATGCCGCGGGACAGAGGCAGTCGCCAAGCTCTTTCTCGACGCCGGGCAGGCGCGCAGCCGGCGTCAGTTCGACGCCCACACCCTGTTTGCGCCCGCCGGCCTGGCCCCCGTCCCGCTCTGGTATGATCACAACCCCGAAGGGCTGGCGCGCCAGGTGAACGTCTACCGCTGGGTCGAAGGGACAGCGCACACGGACGCGCAAGGTGCATCCGTCGAATTGGCACAGGCCGTCGCGTCCATCCACACCGGCGACCCCAGCGCGGTGCAGCGTTTCTCGCCCCACCCGTTCAACCTCGACTTTTTCTGGCGCATCGAGCAGACGAGCATGGCCGCGGTCACAGCCTGGCTCGAACAGGCGGGGCTGCAGCCGGTTGCCGCGCCCTATGCGCAGTTGTGCAGCGCCGCCGCCCAGATCGTCGACCAGGCCCTGCCCCTATGGGCCTCGGCTCCGGCCACGCCGGTCCACGGCGATCTCCGGCTCGAACACGCCATCGTCGGGCCGCGCGGCGTCTGCTTTGTCGATTGGGAGATGGCCGGCTTGGGAGACCCTGCGCTGGAGATCGCGCAGTTTCTGCAGCGCAGCCGCACCCTTGCTGGCGTCGACACGCTCGCCATCTGGGTCGACGCCTACCTGGCCGCCGCCGACCTGCCTGGCTTGGAGCAGCGCATCGCCGCCTATAACTGCCTGCTGCCGCTGCATGCGACGACCTATCTCCTGCTCGGCCTGCATCAGCACGCCGCGGCCACCGCCGAGTTCCAGGAGGCGCTGCCTTTTTTGACCGAAACGCTCGCCGCCAGCCTGGCGCTCGCCGCCGCTTCGCTCCAGTTCGACCTGACAGCCACCCCGCAAGAGTTGGCCCAGCAGGTCGCCGCCGCCGTGTCCAGTGGGGGGTAGGGATTGGGGGCAGAGATTCTGGACCCTACTCCCTATTCCCTTTCGTCAGTAGGAGGACTGAATGACCCAAGATGCCGTCCAAACCGCGATCCACCGGCTGTTTGCAGGCCAGAGCCTCAGCACGGCCCAGGCCGACGCCGCCATGAGCCAGATCATGCAAGGCGAGGCCACCCCCGCCCTGATCGGCGCGTTTCTGGCCGCGCTGCGCATGAAGGGCGAAACGGTGGACGAGATCACCGGCTGCGCCACAGCCATGCGCCGCAGCGCGGTGCAAGTGCGCCCCGATATCGGCGACGCGCCCCTGCTCGACATCGTCGGCACGGGCGGCGATGGCACTTACAAATTCAACATCAGCACCATCGCCGCCTTTATCATTGCCGGGTCGGGCGTCAAGGTCGCCAAACATGGCAACCGCTCCAACAAACGCGCCGGCAGCGCCGACGTGCTTGAGGCGTTGGGAGCCGTCCTGCAGTTGACGGCAGACCAAGCCGCTATCTGCATCGAAGAGGTGGGCATCGCCTTTCTCTTCGCCCCTGCCTACCACCCGGCCATGCGCCACGCCATCGGCCCGCGCCGCGAACTCGCCACGCGCACCATCTTCAACATCCTCGGCCCGCTCACCAACCCTGCGCCGACCACCCACCAGCTGATCGGCGTCTATGCGCCCGAACTGACCGAGGTCATGGCCCATGTGCTGGGCAACATGGGCAGCCAAGCCGCCTTTGTCGTCCACGGCCTCTATGAGTCAGGCGGCGGGCTGGACGAACTCACCACCACCGGCCCCAGCCGCATCAGCCGGCTGCGCCAAGGCCAAGTCGACACCTTCGAGTTCGACCCGCGCGAACTGGGGTTTAGCCGTGCGTCGGAGGATGACCTGCAGGGCGGCGACGCCGCCGCCAATGCCGCCATCGCCCGCGCCATCCTCAGCGGCGAACTGCAAGGGCCAAAGCGCGATGTGGTGCTGCTCAACGCCGCCGCCGCGCTCAGCACCCAGTCCGGCGATTTCGCCGAGGGTCTGGCGCGCGCCTGCCAAAGCCTGGACAGCGGCGCAGCGCTGCGCACGCTCGACCGCTACATCGCCACCACCCAGTCCTTTGCCGCCTGACGGCTCAAGCCTTTGCCGCCTCACGGCGGTGCGTGGAGCGACCTGCTATGAAACCCTCTCGCCTCGAGATCGCCAAACACAAGGGTGAAGTGCTCGACCTGATCATGGACTGGAAGCGCACAGAAGTTCCCAAGCAGATGGAACAGGTCCCGCTGTCGCAGGTCAAAGCCTTTGCGCGGCTGGCCCCG
>QEUY01000303.1 GCA_003577365.1 Chloroflexota bacterium
GTTCTCCCCCTCTCCGGCGGTCTCACCCTCTTTGTTCCAGCATTGTAGCATGGCTGACAGCCTGATGTAGCTGTCAAGATGCTGCGCGTTGGCGCTGGGGTCTCCCTGCTTTTTGTATCCCGCACTGTGTCCAACCTCTATATCCCCGCGCATAGAAGCTCCCAGTGTCTTGCGTTATCTTGGCAAGGCGCAAAAGACCTGTCTGCCTCTCCATCGGTGCAGTCCCTATGGAACGCAACAGAACACGCAGCAGAATGGGCATCAGCATGACCGTAGAAGGGTGGCCGTGTAGCAGCGGATGAGATCTGACAGTAGAGCATTCACGGTATGATTTTGAAAGGAAACAGGCTATGGAGAACGAGCGCAGCAACCAGAGCATGGGCAGCAGTTCGCAGTCAACCCAACAGTCATCACAGATGGCATCGGCGCGCGAGCAGGGCAGACAGGCCGTCGAACAGGGCAAACAGAAGGCCGCAGAGGTCGCCGAAGATGCCAAGCAGAAGGCGGGCGAAATGGTAGACCAGGCCAAGCAAAAGGCGTCGGAGTTGACCGAAGAGGCGAAAATGCGTGCATCGGACGAGTTCGACACACGCAAGACACAGGCGGTGTCTCGGCTGGACGGCGTCGCCTCGGCGCTGCGCCAGACGAGCCGCGAACTGGAAAACCAGCAGGACACCACCATCGCCCAGTACGCCGACGCTGCGGCGGATCAGGTGGAGCGCTTCTCGCACTACCTAGAGGGCAAGGACCTGGGCCAACTGGTCAACGAGGTCAAGAGCCTGGCCTATCGCCAGCCGGAGATATTTGTGGCGGGCGCGCTGGCCGCAGGCTTCTTGGTGGGCCGTTTCTTCAAGTCGTCTAGCGCCCCCATGGAGCGCAGCGATGATTACAGCTACGGCTCCAGCGGCTATGGTTCCCGTAGCTATGGCGCGCCAGGCTCCTACTATGGCCCCTCCTACTCAGGCGAGTACGGGCGTTCGGGCGAGTATGGCGGCTATGATTCCGGGCGCGACTACGAGTATGGGCGCGATGCCGGATTCCGCCGCGGCGATGCGTACAGGCGCGAGCAGGGCTACGGCGACGCCGGCGGCAGTTACGGCCAAGGCAGCTATGGGCAGAGCGCAGGCAGCTCGGCTGACAGTGGTCTACGCACTCCTGCCGACGCGACCGGCTCATCACAGGCCTCCGGTTCGCAGGGCCAGAGCCGGCAAGGCCAGAGTTCACAAGGTCAGAGCTCACAAGGTCAAGACAGCGGGCGCAGCAACCCGCAAGACCAAGAGGGCCGTCAGGGCAGCAGTGGCTCTTCTGTGCGTGATCAAAGCGCGCAGGGGCAGAGCAGCAAGGAGTAAAACGTATGGACTCCACTCAACCGCAGCGTCTGAACGCCGACACAGGCCGGGTTCAGCCGAATCCAGTTGTCTATACAACGGCAGATGCAACCCCGGAACCGACACTGGGCGAACTGTTCACATCGCTGACCGAGGATTTCAGTACGCTCGTTCGCAGCGAGATCAAGCTGGCGAAGGCCGAGACGATGGAATCCGTCTCCACAGCGACGCGTGGGGCCGGGATGATGGCGGCCGGTGGGTTTGTCGCCTACGCCGGGCTGCTGATCGTGCTGATGGGCATTGCCGTCCTCGTCGGCCAGGCGATCGGCAGCTACTGGCTGGGGGCTTTGTTGGTGGGCGTACTGACGCTGGGGGTAGGCGCCGTGATCTTCTTCAGCGGCAGATCGGCCATCAAGGAAGTCAACCTCACGCCCGATAAGACCATTGAATCGATCAAAGACGACGCCCGCATGGTGAAGGAGCAACTCTCATGAGCGACTATCGTGACTCTGAATCCTCAGAGGAGATCAAAGCCGACATCGCGCAGACCCGCGCCCAGATGGAAAGCAAGATCAACCAGATTCAGTATCGGTTGGACCCGGAGCGGCTGAAGGAACAAGCCCAGGAGACTGTGCGCGGCGTGGTCGCCGACAGCCGCACAGCGGTGGCGGACTATATGCGCCAGCATAAGGAGGAGATCAGTTCTGCAATGCTAGATGCCGTGAAGCACAACCCAATCCCAGCAGCCATGATCGGCGTCGGCCTCGGTTGGCTGGCGCTGGAAGCCATCTCGCCCAAGCGTGGGCGCAGTGACTACGGCTATGAGTATGAGCGCAACCGCTATCTGCCCGTGCCGCGCGAGCGCGCGGTGCGCTACGAGTCGGGCTACAGCTATGATGCCCGCTACGACACCCGCTTTGCCGGCTCCAGCAACTGGAACGAGGAGCAGTGGAACCGCTATGGGCGTACACCTACCTATGGCGAATGGCAAGGCTCCAGTTCGCCCGACCGGCAGGGCTATGCCGGCGCCGGGTCGCACCGGAGCGCGCAGGAGGGCAACTGGGCACAGCAGGCCAAAGAGCAGGCCGGCGAGAAGGCAGAGCAGGTATCTGAAAAGGCCAAGGACATCGCCGGCAACGTCAAGGATGCAGCCCAGAGCGCCGGCGAAAAGGCGGTCGACGTGGTGCGCGACGCCGCCGGCCAGGTGAGCGACCGCATCCGTAGCGGGGCCGAGCAGATCGCCGACCGCGTGCGCGGCGAGGGCGAACAGATGGGCTATCGCATGGAGCAGATGGGCTATCAGGCGCGCAGCCGTGCCGGCGATTTCCGCCAGCAGATGAGCGAGCGCGGCCAGGAGTTCGGCGCACAGATGGGCTATCAGGCGCGCCAGGTAGGCCGCCGGATCGAGCATCAGGTGGAGGACAACCCTTTGCTGATCGGCGCGGTGGCGTTCGCCGTGGGCGCGGCTGTCGCCATGCTGATGCCGCAGACGCGTATGGAAAACCGCTATGTAGGCGAGGCACGCGACCGCGTGATGGACTCGGCCAAGGAGCTAGGCCAGGATGTGGCCGAACGGGCGCAGCACGTGGTGGAGGAAGTTCGCCCCGACCTGGAACAGACAGCCAAGAAGGTGGTCGAAGATGTGAAGCAGGCAGGCAAGGAAGCCGCCCATGAGTTGCAGGATACGGCCCAGAAGGCCCAAGACAAAGCCAAGCAAGAGGGCGAAGGGCTGAAGGCCGATGTCCAAAACAAGGCCAGCCAGACCATCGACCGGGCGACGGACAAGATGGCAGACAAGATGACGGCTCAAACGACCGGCCAGAAAGCGCCCGAAAACTGGACGACGCTCAAGGGGCGTTGGAACCAGATCAAGGGAGAGGCCAAGCGGCAGTGGGGCAAGCTGACCGACGACGACCTCACCCGCATCGAAGGCGACTATGACAAGCTGGTCGGGCTGATCCAGCAGAAGTATGGCTACAGCCGCAGCCAGGCGGAGCAGGAAGTCAACAGCTTCTCGCGCAGCCGCGTCTAGCCGGCCAGAGCGGTCCGGCCCGGAGGCCGGCAATCAAAGCAGTGCGCCCGCCAGGGGATGAACCCCTGGCGGGCGTTCTATTTGAACCCGCTGTCTGGACCCTGTAGCTGGATATTGGGGGGCTACTGGGCCAGCAGGGGCAAATAGATGTGGAGGGCATTGGGGCCGCCGCTCCCCTCCGGCCCGTCCGGCTCTTCCAGCCCGTCGGGCAGCTCGAGGCCGGGACCGATCCCCAGCGGGTCACCGGCGGAGGTGTTGGGCATGACATCCCCTGCGCTGTAGACGAAGGGAGCCAGCGCTTCGCCCTGCTTGCCGTCGGCGTTGACGATGCGGATGGGCACGCTGCCCCGACCGGCGGGCGCAGTGGCCACGATCCAGTTGGCGTTGAGCACAAACACATTGGTTGCAGGCGCTGCGCCGAAGTAGACCTGCGCCCGCGGCAGCAGGTTTTGGCCGTAGAGATAGACCTGGGAGCCGCCGTCGACGGGGATCACACCTGGGCTGAAATAGAGGATGACCGGCGCAGGGTTGGCGCTGTAGCGATAGCGCTGCGCCCAGGGACCGTCTTGGCCGTCGGGGTGGCTCACCTTGACCGCGACCTCTGTGCTGCCCGGCGGGGCAATCACCCTGAGCATCGTCGGGCTAAAGCTGCGGATCGTGGCTTCAACCGAACCGAAGAAGACACGCGCATCGGACCGGAACGCCGTGCCGGAGATCCAAACCTCATTGCCGCCGGCCTCGCCGCCTTCGGCGGGAATCACCCCCGTCACGCTGGGCGGCGGGTCGTAGGAATAGGCCGCGGGCTTGACCGCGCTGCGACCATCGGGCGCAGCCACTGTAACCGTGACGGTGCCGCTGCCCGCTGGGGTGATGGCGCGGATCGTAGCGGTGTCTACCACCTCGACGCCGGTCGCGGGGGTCTCGCCAAACAGCACCCGAATGGCGCTGCCGGGTATGAAGTTCGCGCCGCGCAGCGTTACCATCTGAGCTGCGGCGGGGCCGGTCTGCGGGCCGTGGCTTGGTTCAAGCGCGTTCAGCAACATGCGCTTGGCGGCCAGCGCCATCTCCTGATAGGCGCGGCCTGTGCCGGTGAGCGTCCCCGACTGCATATTGGCGAAGGCGGTCATGTCGGCGGCGGACATGCGCGCCAGCGGGGCCAGCGTCGACGCGGTAGTGTAATCGAGATAAGCGTAGAAGTAACGGTTCCAGAAAGGCGTTATCACTGCGAACTGTTTGGCGCGCGCTGCTTGGTCGAGCAGTTCAAGAAAAGCGATGTCGAGCGGCTCCCAAAAGCTGTAGACATCGCGCGCCATGATCTCGGTATAGCGCAGGCTCGAGTTGACCACCTCGGCGGCGTCGACCTTGTATAGCCAGGCCTCGCCGATGGTGACCTGTTTGCTGGGGTCGATGCTGCGCACCAGGTCGGCCCAAGTGAGCACGCTGCTAAGATAGCTGCGCATTGGCCCGCGTGCCGGATAGACGTGCATATCCACATAATCCAGCGTGGGCAGCGCGGCGAACCGGCGGATATATTCGTCACTGTCCCAGGTGCCCGCGCCTGCGCCCAGGCGGGTGGTGTGCGCCGGAAAGCGGCTGATGGCGTAGGTCACATAGTCTTGCCACTGAGCGGGCGTATAGAGCACTGCGCCGTCGACCCGGCCAAAGTTGGCGTTGTCGGTGTCGGGTTCGGTCAAGAGCGTCAGATAATCGGGCGCGAGCTCTGTCAGCAGCAGGCGGGCCTCTGCGGCGCGCTCCTGGCGATAACGCTGGCGCGCCTCATCCACGCCCAGCGCCTTGAGCGAGGCATAGTAGGGCGTGGGGTTCAGCATCGAAATCGTGCCGAAGATATTCGAATGCTCAATATGCACCTGCAGCCCGCGGGCGCGGATCATGCCCACCACGCTGCGGTAGAAGGCCAGGTAGTCCTCGGCGGTGGTCGTGTAGCTGCTGTCGCGGCCCGCCTCAAAGGCATGAAAGCTCGGCGTAAGCAGCGGATAGACGATGTCGAGCCGGATCACGTCGACGCCCAGTTGAGCCAAGTGCTCTAGTTCGGTCGCCACATTGGCGGCGTTCCAGGAGGGCAAGAGTGCGGGGCCAAGATTGCCGTTGGCGCGTGCCAGGGTGGCGGCATAGCCGGGGGTATAGGCAGGGTCGGGGATCTCCACGCGGCACACTTCTTGTCGAAAATCGGCCAGATAGCCGGCCAGCGTGCGGCACTGGTCGGACTGGGTGGCGGGAGCCGCGGCGCACAGGTCCGCCGGCGGCGGGGTGCAGGCGGCAGCTTGGGCCGTGTTGATCTGCCACAAGGCGGCGGCGAGCGCCAGCAGCGGCAGCAAAAAACGAAAACTCCAGGTAAAAGTCATACCAAACGAATCCATCCTTGCTATCTATGCTATCTATCTTCAAACCGGCCTCCAGATGGAAGCTGGGCAAGGGCGGCTGCCCTTGCCTTCGATTGAACCAAAAAGGAGCATAGCATGGAAGGGCCGAATGGCTGATCTGTCTACGCCAAACGGTGCATGGTGGCGGCGGAGGGTATCCACAAAGCGGAGGCATAGCGCAGGGGAGGCGAAGGCGAGGCGGATGACGCAAGTCTACAGACGGAATATGGCGACCATGACTCCTCTTGTCGCAGAGCACACAGTACAGATATATTCGACATCTCCGGCGACGCTTCCCCAGATAGTCACGGCGTCACCTATCAATCGCGGCGGCCTCTACCGCCGCGCCCAGTGCCGCATATTCCACATAGTCGCACAACTTTTCCAGAGAACGCAGCGTGATGGAGTGCTGGCTTCTCGTTCGGTCGTTGAGAACCTGCGTCGGTAGGACGTAGAAACCGCCACTGAGTGACGTTTGAGTGACGTTGAGTGGGTCTATGGTTGGCTTGTGCGTGTGAAAGAGCAACGCGAACACATACACGTCAGCAAATGCAGGAGCGAAAAGCCGAGGTCCCCACTATCAGCGACGAGTTCCCAATCTTGCACCATGGCGCCCCCACCAGGACTCGAACCTGGGCACATGGTTTAGGACACCACTGCTCTATCCTCTGAGCTATGGGGGCGCGAGCCGCACCGCTCATCTTACCGTATCCGGCCCGTCTCGTCAAAGCTAGCCGGTCTGACAGCCTCGCCAACGCGCAAGCCCGCTTGGCCCCTTGCACAGAGATTACGCCCGCCTGGCGAGGGGTGCGCTTGCCGCTTCGCACACTTCTGGCGATACTTGCCTTATCCACGACAATACATCCTCACCTGGCAAGGAGTTCAGA
>QEUY01000304.1 GCA_003577365.1 Chloroflexota bacterium
TCGCGCCATCGCCAGGCCGCGGCCTCTGCGCTAGAATAGAGCGCAGAGGACTGCCGCCGCATCGGGCAGCCGGCCGCAGCCCCGGATTCCCATTCAATGCGCCGGTTTGCTGCCCTGTTCTGCCGAGGAGCTCATGGCCCCACCTTCGACCACGACATCTCCCACCCGTTATGAGGGCAAGCAGTACGGCATCCCCTATGACATTGCGCCCGGCGGCATCTACGTCAACCTCGACATCTTCGAAGGGGCTGGAGGCGGGGTTGGCCTTTGCTTCGGGCGCGCTGGCCATGTATCACAGCCTGAACGACGAAGCCTTTGTGCTGGCCGGAGCCATCGAGGGCAAGTTCAACTGGGGCTTTGTGCCCATGCCCAAGGGGCCGGCGGGCCAGTTCAACCTCAACATGGGAGACCTCGCTCTACGCCACGATCATGGACCCGCTCTGGATCGGCGAGGAGCGCGACGCGGCCGCGGCCTGCATGGCGCTGCACGAACAGACCAACCAACTGCTCGCCACCCTGCCCCGCTAACGCGGCGAGAGGCGGCTCCCCCGCAGGATTGGGGGAGCCGCTTTGAACATGCGGCCGGGCTGCGCCGGGTCAGCGTCTTGCCCTCACCCCGGCGTGACGCTGTTGGGGTCAATATCATACATCGCGCCCACGGAGCTGATGTTGCCGGTATCGAGTTCCAGCTCCTGGGCAGGCGGCTGCTGGGATGGCTGCTCCTGGGGCGTGCGTTTGTCTGCGGCGCGCCCGCCCGCGGCCCGCTCGCCCGCCGCCTGCGACGGGGGGAGCAGTGTGATCAGCAGGCTCTCCCCGCTGGCAAAGTCCACCACGATGGGCGTGCCTTGCGCGCGCACGCTCTCCAACAGATCGGCGGCGTTGGCTGCGAATTGCTCCAACGACAGATGACGGGCAGTGCTCATAGATGCCTCCCTCATGAATGGCCGGCGCCGGGCTTCGAGTATAGCATACCCGGCCCGGCCCTCATGATCCGCCACTCCCTACACCGCCAGGATGTCCGGGCCGCTGGCGGTGGCGGCCGCGGCAAGTTCGCCGGAGCGGATGGCCTCGGCCAACGTCGCAAAACGCCCGCCGTTTTGTGCGACCGCTGCCGCTGATGTACATCGCGCTGTGATAGCGCAGCACTCCAGATATAGGTGGTCATCGGCTAGGCCAGCGCCTCGATCACGCGGCTGAGGCCCTCGATGGTCTCTTCCACATCCTCGTTGGTCAGCAGCGGGTTGACGTTGAGATGCACCGCCCGCCCCAGCAGATCCAGCGTGCGCGGGCACATCTCCTTGCGATAGTCGAGGGGCCGCCGCGCATCGCGCCACGGGCCGCCGCCAGATGGTGGAGGCGGGCGGCTACTCGGACGGCTTCGGGCTGCTTGCGCCAGTTCTGGAGCCTTGGCGGCGCGCAGCGGTCGTGGGCGTGAGCCGCCAGCGCCATTCTCGCGCAGCCACCCCACGCAGCGCGTCCCTGGGCCGGCATGCGCCCGTGACCGGCCCCGCCCCAATTTTGCCCAATTTTGGAGGTTGACAGGCGCGGCCCGGCTCTTTACAATGGCAATTGCATACAATCCTACAATTAGACAACGTTCCCGCGCCTACGCATCCTACGCATTCTACACATCCTACGTACCGGCGCTGCTTCGTTCGGTGTCCATTCGTTCGATCCCCTGCTTCTGCCCCGGCAGGCGCACCGCGCGACCTGGCCCCGTACGCATCACCGGCCTGTTCAGCGATCCACACGGGAGAAGATGTGGCCAAGGTGCTCAATTCGATCCGGCCGGTCAGCTTGCGCGACCAGGTCTTTGACGAAATCCAGCGCGCCATCCTCGAAAAGCGGCTCAACCCCGGCGACCACATCCGCGAGCAGGAACTGACCAAGCTGCTCCAGGTCAGCCGCACGCCGGTGCGCGAGGCGCTGGTGCTGCTCGAACGCGACGGGCTGGTGGAGATCTCCCCCAATCGCGGCTGCTTTGTGCGCAATTTCAGCGACGACGACATCCGCGAGATCTTCGAGCTGCGCACCGGGCTGGAGAACCTGGCAGCCAGCCTGATCGTGGACAAACTGCAGGAGTCCGACTACGCCTATCTGGAGGAGTTGATCCAGCGCCAGGCTGATTCCAATGCCCGCCACGACCAGACCCAGGTCGGTCAGTTGGACCTGGAGTTTCACAGATATTTGGTGCGGCTGGCCGGCAATGCCCGCCTGCTGCGGACCTGGCAGGTCAACGCCATGCAGTTCACCGTGCTCTTTAGCTATCTGGATGACTCGCTGCAGGGGGTGGACAAACAGCTCATGCTGGAGAGCCACCGCGCCATCCTCGACGCGCTGCGCCGCCGCGATGCACACGAAGTGGCCCAAGTCAACCAGCGCACCAACCAGGCGGTCAGCCAGTTGTGTATTCGCTGCCACCATCTGCAGATGGCGAACAACGGCAGCCATTGAGGAATGGATCGGGCGCTGTCACGCTGAGACTGTCCTGCTGAGTGAAACGAAGCATCTCTCTGGGTCTGCGTTCACCCAGGACAGAGAGACCCTTCGCTCCGGCGGGGCTGCGCCCCCACTCCGTGAGCAGGGTGACAGCGTGCGCTCAGGGTGACACGCCTGCCTGTCATGCTGATCTGAATGCGCACAAGCGCGCACGTTCGCTCGACCCGGCCCATTGCTCCCATTGCCCGCCAATGCCGGGCTGCGCTTCCTCGTTGCCGGCCTGTACCTGTGTGTGAGTCGCTGTGCAGCTTACTCCGTGCGGGCGCTGGCGATGCCCGATGGCCCCCTTGCACCGGGGCCAAGCTCCCGCCGGGTCTCTCTGACCGTTTCCAGCGGTGTACGCCCGTGATGCATACGCCCGTGATGCATACGCCCGTGATGCATACGCCCGTGGTGCAGTTGTAGATCGGTGCCCCTTTTTTATCACATGGAGGAACGACCACATGCAACACCAGATGTCACGTCGGCAGTTTTTGGGTATGGTCGCCCTATCGGCGACAGGGAGTGCGTTGGCTGCCTGTGTGCCCGCTGGAGCGCCGCCGGCCCAGCCCGGCGCAGCGGCCCCCGAGGCGGGACAAGCGGCCGCGCCGGCCGCCGAAGGGTTGTCGCTGCGCATCGGCTGGTGGGGCGGGCTTTCGCGCAACGAGCTGTATAACCAGATCTGCGATCTCTATCAGGAACAGAACCCAGGCACCACGCTGGTGCGCGAGTATGCGGGCTGGTCCGACTACTGGACCAAGGTCGCCACCCAGGCCGCGGGCGGCAACCTGCCCGACATCACCGCGTCTGTGATCGACACCTTGAGCGAGTATGCGCTGCGCGGGGCCTATGCGCCGATGGACCCCTTCATCGAGACCGGCACGATCGACGTCAGCGACTGGAACCCCATGGTGCTCAACTCCGGCAAGGTGGCCGACCAGGTCTACATGATGCCGACGGGCGTGACCCTCAACTGCATCATCATGAACCAGGACCTGGTCAAGCGCGCCGGGTTGGAACCGCTGCCCTTTGAGGTCACCTTCGACGAGTTTGCCGCCTTCACGCGCCAGATCCAGCCCGAACTGGGCGCCGACACCTGGGCCACCACCAACGGCGGCGGCTACTCCGAGCACTTCCAGTCCTGGATCCTGCAGAAGGGCTACCAGGTCGCCAACGAGGACGCCACCGATGTCGGCTTCCCACGCGAGGTAGCCGAGGAGTTCTTCGACTACTGGTACAGCCTCTACACCGACGGCGTGGTGATCCCGATCGAGATCTCGTCGCAGCCGTTGGGCGACGCCTGGGCCGACTCGTTCTTGGCCAAGGGGCAGGTGGCGTGCATGTACATCAACAGCAACCAGCTCAAGATCTTCCAGCAGTACACCGAGGACGACCTGGTCATCGTACGCAACCCCATGATGCCCGATGGGGTCAACCGCAGCGGCGAATACCAGCGTCCCTCGGCGCTCTCGATTGCCGCCAACACCCAGTACGCCGAAGAGGTGGCCAAGTTCATCAACTTCTTTGTCAACGACATCGAGGCCACGCGCATCTTCAACATGGAGCTGGGCGCAGTCGGCCCGGCGCATGTCCAGGAGGCGCTGCGCGAGACGATCCACCCCAAGGATATCCTGGTGCTGGACCACTTCAACGCTTGTCTCAAGGACATCCCGCCCAAGATTCCGGACCCGAAGGGGACGGCAGCCGTCTTGGCGGCCCACCGCCGCGCCGCCGAGGCCATCTCGTATGGGACGCCGATCGCCGAGGCGCTGGATACCTTCTTTGCCGAGGCCAAGGACGCCTACGCCGTCAACCAGCCGGCATAACCGGGCGCGCATTCTGTCCTTCCGCACGCTGTCATGCTGCTCACGTAGTGGTGCGCAGCATGACAGGGCAAGCGCCGCGGCGATCGTTGGCAGGATCGCTGGCGGCGCTGGACGGCACTAGGTTTCGATGGCTGCCGCCGGGCCGAGCCAGCCGCTTCCCGGCCCGGCGGCATAGACAAAAAGGGGGTCTGCCGTGCGTTCGTCTGCCACTACCGTCCCTCCCCAGACTGTCAGCCGGTCTGCTCGCGCGCCCTCCCGCCTGGCGCGCTATTGGCAGCGCAACAAGTACGCCTTTCTCTTTCTCACCCCCTGGATGTTGGGGCTGCTGCTCTTTGCGCTCATCCCGATCCTGGCCTCGTTCTATCTGGCCTTCACCAACTATGACCTCTTCACCACGCCCCATTGGATCGGGGTTGACAACTTCCGCCATATGTTCACCAGCAACCCCCGCTATTTGAAGGCGCTGCAGGTGACCTTCAAATATGTCTTTTTGGGGGTGCCGCTGCAACTGCTCACCGCGCTGGCGCTGGCGCTGATCCTCAACCGCGGCATTCCGGGCCTGCCGCTCTTCCGCGCCATCTTCTACATCCCGTCGCTGTTGGGCGGCAGCGTGGCGATTGCGCTCTTGTGGCGGCGCTTGTTCGGCTATGACGGGGTGCTCAACCAGTTCTTGGCCTTTGTCGGCGTCGAGTTCGACCGGCCCATCAGTTGGGTCACCCATCCCGGCTATAACCTCTACACGCTGATCCTGCTGCTGGTGTGGGCCTTTGGCTCGCCCATGATCATCTTTCTGGCCGGGCTGAAGCAGATCCCGGCCGAGCTGTACGAGGCCGCGGCCATCGACGGGGCAAAACGGATCAAGTCCTTCTGGTACATCACCCTGCCCCTGCTGACGCCCATCATCTTCTTCAACCTGGTGATGCAGATCATCTCGGCCTTCCAGGCCTTTACCCCGGCCTTCATCGTCGGCGGCGGCAGCACCGGCGGGCCGCTCGACTCGTTGCTCTTCTACACGCTCTATCTCTATTTCCTGGGCTTTGTGGAGTTCCGCATGGGCTATGCCTCGGCCATGGCCTGGGCGCTCTTGGTCATCATCCTTTTTTTCACCGCGCTGCTCTTTTTCAGCTCGCGCTGGTGGGTCTACTACGGCGATGAATAGGGTCATGAAGTCACCTGTCATGCTGCCCACGGAGTGGGGGCGCAGCCCCGCCGGGGCGCAGCACCTCTCTGGGTCTGCCCCCACTGCCTTTGGGCACAGCCGCCAAAGGCG